>NZ_JAVJQO010000005.1 GCF_040218225.1 Gracilimonas sp. | reverse complement strand
CGATGGCGTGGAGATGGTAATGCCGGGAGATAATGTGAAGTTAAGCGTAGAACTCATCCAGCCGGTAGCGATGGAAGAGGGACTGCGATTTGCGATACGCGAAGGTGGCCGCACTGTCGGTGCCGGAGTGGTAACTAAAATTTTAGACTAAGGATCTGATCGTGGCAACACAACAGAAAATCAGAATCAAATTGAAGTCATACGATCATAACCTGATCGATAAATCAGCTGAAAAAATTATTCAGACTGTGAAATCTACTGGTGCGGTAGTTTCGGGACCCATCCCGCTACCGACCCGTAAAAGCATTATCACGGTTAATAAATCCGTGTTTGTTGATAAGAAATCACGGGAGCAATTTGAGTATCGATCTCATAAGCGCCTGATTGATATCCTGTCAACAGGATCACAAACCGTTGATGCGCTGATGAAGCTGGAATTGCCTTCTGGCGTTGATGTAGAAATTAAAGTTTAGAAAAGGACCCGAACACGATGAGTGGTTTGATAGGAAAAAAAATTGGGATGACAAGCGTGTTTGATAACGTGGGAAGAAATATTCCTGTAACTGTTATCGAAATTGAACCTTGTGCTATTACCCAGATCAAAACAGAGGAAACGGATGGCTATAAAGCTGTTCAGTTGGCTGCTTTTGATAAAAAAGAGAAAAACGTAAGTAAAGCCGTTAAAGGTCATTTTGATAAAGCTGGCGTTTCCACCAAATATAAAGTTGTTGAATTCAGAGATTTTATTCCTGAAGGACTTGATGTTGGAGACGAATTGAATATCAGCGATGTATTCACTGTTGGTGATACTGTTGATGTTGTTGCTAATTCAAAAGGACGTGGTTTCACCGGTGTTATTAAGCGCCACAATTTCAGTGGTGTTGGTGATGCAACTCACGGTCAGCATAACCGATTAAGAGCTCCTGGTTCTATCGGTGGCGCATCCGACCCTTCTAAAGTATTTAAGGGAATGCGAATGGCTGGCCAGTCTGGAAATGAGCGAGTGAAGATTAAAAACCTGAGCATCGCCAAGATTCTTGAAGACTCCAACGTGATTTTGGTTACAGGATCAATTCCGGGACCAAAAGGCGGCTACGTAGAAATTCACAATAAAACGTCTGTTATCAATTAGTCATGAAAGTAGATATTTATAAAATAGACGGATCAAAAAGCAGCAAGAAAGCTGAGCTTAGCGATGCCATTTTTGCTATCGAACCCAATGAAGTGGTTCTGTATGAAGACGTTCGTCGCCATATGGCAAACAAGCGTCAGGGTACTGCTAAAACTAAAGAGCGTAGCGAAGTAACTGGTAGTACAAAGAAAATGTACCGTCAGAAAGGAACGGGTAACGCTCGTCGTGGTGACATTAAATCTCCACTACTTCGTAAAGGTGGAACCGTATTCGGGCCGAAGCCTCGCGATTATAGCTTTAAGATGAACAAGAAAACCCGCCAACTCGCGCGTAAGTCTGCACTCACGCTCAAAGCTGCTAGCGAAGGAATTATCGTTGTACAGGATTTTTCATTTGATGAGCCAAAAACTTCTCAGGTAGCTGATATGTTAGCTGCTTTCGAAGCAACTGGAAAAAAAGCTCTGATATTGACAAGCGAAACAGACATGATTGTTTATAAGTCTGCCCGCAACATTCCTGGCGTTCAGGTATTGGAAGGCTACAAGCCTAACACATATCAGATTATGAATGCAGATGTAATTGTTATTCAGGAAAGTGCGGTTGCAAAACTTGAAAACAGTGTTGAAGGAAAAACTGAAGAGGCTGCAGCATGAGTATTATCAAACGACCTGTAATTACAGAGAAATTAAGTCGGCTTCAGGAAGCTGGAAAGTATACTTTTGAAGTTGCTACAAATGCAACAAAACCCGAGATCAAGCAAGCTGTTGAATCTACTTATCCGGGAGTAAAAGTGGCTAAGGTTAACACCGCTATAATGCCTTCAAAACCGAAGGGTAGATATACAAGAAGCGGTTACCAGGGAGGCCGAACTAAGGTCTGGAAAAAAGCCATTGTAACGGTCAAAGAAGGCGAAATTGATTTCTTTGCTGAAATTTAAGGATTAGAGAATAATGCCTACTAAGAAATTAAAACCAATTACACCAGGAACCCGACACAGGATTGCTCCTGTATTCGATGAAATTACAACTGATAAGCCATTAAAGGCTTTATTGGCTGGAAAGCATTCTTCTGGTGGACGAAACAGACACGGACGTATCACATCTCGCCACAGAGGTGGAGGTCATAAGCGCAGATATCGAATTATCGATTTCAAGCGTAACAAACATGATGTTCCTGCTACTGTTCAAACCATTGAGTACGATCCTAACCGATCTGCTCGAATTGCACTGGTAGCATATGCTGATGGTGAGCGTAGATACATAATAGCACCAAACAAGCTAAAAGTAGGAGATACAATCATTGCCGGAGAAACTGCGGCTCCTGATTTAGGAAATGCACTTCCAATGATGAAAATGCCTCCAGGTACGTTCATTCACAATATTGAATTACAGCCTGGCCAAGGTGGTACTTTGTGCAGAAGTGCTGGTACAAGTGCTCAGTTGCTCGGTAAGCAAGATCGCTATGTAAGTGTAAAACTTCCATCTGGAGAAGTTCGCTTGATCTTAGGTACTTGCTATGCAACAGTGGGTAATACCAGTAACCCTGATCACATGAATACGACCATAGCCAAAGCTGGTAGAAGCAGATGGAAAGGCAGACGACCACAAACTCGTGGTGTTGCTATGAACCCTGTTGATCACCCAATGGGTGGTGGTGAAGGTAAAGCTTCAGGTGGACACCCGCGTTCACCATGGGGACAGTCCGCTAAGGGTAAGAAGACAAGAAATCGTAACAAGTTGTCTTCTAAGTACATCGTAAGAAGAAGAAAAACCAAGAAAAAATAATTAAGTAACGTATGCCACGCTCACTGAAAAAAGGGCCTTTTGTTTACTATAAGCTTCAGCGCAAGATCGATGAAGCTAATGAAAGTGGAAGCAAGAAAGTGATCAAAACCTGGTCACGTAGTTCTATGATCACTCCCGATTTTATGGGATTGACACTTGCAGTACACAACGGCAAACAATTTATCCCTGTGTTTATAACTGAAAATATGGTAGGTCACAAGTTGGGCGAATTTGCACCAACACGAACATTCCGTGGCCATCCAGTGAAAAAAGCAGCTAAATAATTTAATCGGATTTAAGAGATGGATACTCCAGTTTTAGAAGCACGCGCAGTACAAAAGCATTTGAGGAGAGCTCCTCGCAAGGTTCGCCTTGTAGCAGATGCTGTTCGTGGTGAACAAGTAGACAAAGCGATTAAAAGACTCGAATTCACTAAAAAAGCATCTGCAGAAGATGTGATTAAAGTGATCAAGTCGGCAGCTGCAAATTTGAGAGATAAATTTCAGGAAGAGCGCTTTGACAATGAAGACCTTGTAATCAAGGAAATTTACGTTGATGAAGGCGTAACGCTGAAAAGAATTCAGCCAGCACCGATGGGCCGAGCTCATCGCATTAACAAACGCTCATGCCATATTACAGTAAAAGTGGCCAAGCGTGATCAAGAAAGTGTAAACGAATAAACGAACAATACCTTGGGACAGAAAACAAATCCAACTGGTTTTAGATTAGGCATTATTCGCGGATGGGATTCCAACTGGTTTTCTGAAGAGAACCAACCGGCTCTCATCGTAGAAGACGAAAAACTTCGCGAGTATTTGCACACAAGACTTCGCAATGGCGGTCTATCAAACGTGATTATTGAGCGTACCCCTAAGCGAATTCTCTTAACACTTCGTACAAGCCGACCCGGTGTTATTATCGGGAAAGGCGGAGAGCAAATTGAATTGCTCCGTGAAGAGCTTAAGAAAATCACCAGTAAAGAAGTACAGATTAACGTAAGTGAAATCAAACGCCCAGAGCTGGATGCAAGTTTGGTTGCTCAGAATATTGCTCAGCAGCTTCAAGCTCGTGTTTCATTCCGTAGAGCAATGAAAACAGCGATTGCATCAGCGATGAGAATGGGTGCCAAAGGTATTAAAGTTCGCTGTGCCGGACGACTTGGTGGAGCTGAAATGGCCCGTACCGAACAGTACAAAGAAGGGCAAATTCCACTACATACATTACGTGCTGATATTGATTATTCAACATCAACTTCCAATACTATTTATGGATCTATTGGTGTGACCGTTTGGATTTTCAAAGGTGAAATTATTGGTGATGTTGATCTGACACCTGGAACTCAGTCACGTCAAGATTCTGACTCAGGCCGAGGTAAAGGCGGAGATGACAGAGGACGAAGAAGTCGCCGACGTAGCAGAAACAGAAATCGATCTAATAAAAACAGTTAATAAGAAACGATGTTAGAACCAAAACGAGTTCAGAGACGCCGTGTTCATCGCGATAAGCTGAAAGGCAACGCGCAACGTGGCCACATTATTAACTTTGGTGATTTTGGACTGAAAGCTCTTGAGCCTAAGTTCATTACTTCACGCCAAATTGAGGCCTGCCGTATCGCAATTGCACGATCGTTGCAGCGTGACGGTCAGACGTTTATCCGAATTTTTCCGGATCGCCCTATGACAAGTAAGCCCGCTGAAACCCGAATGGGTAAAGGTAAAGGTGCTTTGGATCACTGGGTAGCGGTTGTAAAGCCCGGACGTATTCTCTTTGAGATCGCTGGTGTGAATGAAGAGCGCGCGAAAGAAGCGTTAAGACGTGCTGCGCACAAATTACCTATCAAAACCAAGTTTGTAGTACGACGAGACTACCAGGGAGGATAAGATGAAAGCGCACGAACTAAGAGATTTGACACTTACTGAATTACAAGCTCGCTTGAAAGATGAGCGTGACGTACTACAAAACCTTCGTTTTTCGAAGTCAGTAACCGGACAGCTTGAAAACCCGGCTCGACTGAGAAATCACCGAAGAGAGGTTGCCAGATTGGAAACCATTATTAATGAAAAAAGTAGTGCTGAATAAGCAAAGGATTTAAACTATGGCACAAACAGAAAGAGCCCAAAGACGAGAACGAGTCGGACGTGTAGTTAGCAACAGCATGGACAAAAGTATTACTGTTGCAGTAGATCGTCAGGTAAAGCACTCCATTTATGGAAAGTATATTACCAAAACGACCAAATACATGGCGCACGATGAGAATAACGAAGCCAGTGTTGGTGACACCGTGCAGATCATGTCTACACGACCACTATCAAAGCGTAAATCATGGCGATTGGTAGAAATCGTCGAAAAAGCTAAGTAACGAATAGAGCATTAGGAATTAGCGATGGTTCAAACTCAAACGACATTAAACGTAGCAGATAACAGCGGTGCCAGAAAGCTGATGTGTATTAAAGTGCTGGGAGATTCCCGACGCCGATATGCACGAGTAGGCGATTTGATTTCCGCATCTGTGAAAACAGCAATACCAGGTGGAAACGTCAAAAAAGGTGACGTTGTAAAAGCCGTTATTGTACGAACACGAAAAGAATACCGCAGACGGGATGGTAGTTACATCCGTTTTGATGAAAATGCTGCGGTTATCATTAACAAAGATCAAGAACCGGTAGGTACACGTATTTTTGGCCCCGTTGCCAGAGAGCTTCGTGAAAAAAGCTTCATGAGAATCGTGTCGCTTGCACCGGAAGTACTTTAAAAAAGGAATTAGAGTATGCCACGCAGGTTCAACAAACAAAAGAAATTACACGTTAAGAAAGGCGATGATGTTTTAGTAATCGCCGGTAACGACAAAGGAAAAAGAGGCCGTGTATTGATGGTATTCCCTAAGAAAGAGCGTGTGCTCGTAGAGGGAATTAACATGAAAACCCATCATGAAAAGCCAACCCAGGACAATCCACAAGGTGGTCGTCTTAAGAAAGAGGGTTCCATTCACACTTCAAATGTAATGGTAATTGACCCTACTACTGACGAACCTACCCGTGTTGGACGTAAACGAATTGAAGAAGACGGCAATGGCCGTTGGGTTCGTTACGCCAAGACAAGTGGCGAAATGCTGGACAAATAACGCAGATAGATAGCAATGGCTGAAGCAAGATTATATACACTTTACAAAGATGAGATTCGCGACAAATTGCGCGAAGAGTTTGAGTATGATAACCCAATGGCCATACCCAAACTTCAGAAAATCGTAATTAACGTAGGCGTAGGTGACGCTATAACCGACAAGAAAGTTTTGGATACGGTTGTAGATAACGTAGCTGCGATAACTGGCCAACAACCAGTTACAACCAAAGCTAAAAAGTCTATTTCGAACTTTAAGCTTCGTGAAGGGATGCCAATTGGCTGTAAAGTTACCCTTCGTCAGCGCATTATGTTTGAATTTCTGGATCGACTCGTGAATCTGGCTCTGCCAAGAACACGTGACTTCCAGGGAGTTCCGGACAAAAGTTTTGATGGCCGCGGTAATTATACCCTGGGCATTAAAGAGCATACCATTTTCCCGGAAATAGACACTGACAAAGTTTCAAAAGTACATGGTATGGACGTTACTTTTGTTACTTCTGCTGAAACAGACGAAGAAGCTTATGCTCTGCTTAAGCACTTTGGAATGCCATTTCAAACGAGAAACTAAGAGATATTCTATTATGGCTAAGAAAGCTTGGATAGCACGTAACGAAAAACGAAAAGAAACTGTAAAAAAGTACGCCGAAAAACGTCGCAAGCTTAAAGAAGCTGGCGATTATGAAGGCCTGCAAAAACTGCCTCGCGATGCCAGCCCTACACGGGTTCGCAACAGATGCAGCATCACCGGCAGAAGCCGTGGTTATGTTGGTAAATATGGAATATCACGAATTAAATTTCGTGAACTTGCCCTTGCTGGTAAGATTCCTGGCGTACGAAAAGCAAGCTGGTAAATTTAACTAAGGAATCGATGACTGATCCTATTGCAGATTATTTAACACGAATCAGGAATGCCCAACAAGCCGGGCATCGTAGAGTAGATATTCCCGCTTCTAAGCTGAAGCGCGCCATGACTAAAATTCTGGCAGATAAAGGGTATATCTCAAAATACATTGATATTGAAGACGGTAGACAAGGAATGATCCGTTTGTTTCTGAAATATGATTCATATGGACACCCTGTAATCCGACAAATGAAAAGACTTTCAAAACCCGGTTTACGAGTATATAAAGGTGGTAACGACGTTCCACGCGCTCAAAACGGATTGGGTATTGTAATTCTTTCAACATCAAAAGGTGTAATGACCGATAAAGAAGCTCGCAAGCTTAATGTAGGCGGCGAGATTTTGTGCACCATTTATTAATAAACAGTTTTTGAACTATGTCTCGAATTGGAAATTTACCGGTACCTATTTCTGATAAAGTTGAGTTCAGCATCAACGCTGATAACATCGCAACTTTTAAAGGAGAAAAAGGAACCAACACACTCCGAATTCACCCGGAAATTACGATTGAAAAGAATGAAAATGAGCTCCTGATTAAAAGAGCTACTGACCAAAAAGAGCACCGTGCTCTTCATGGCCTGTTTCGTTCGCTGGTGAATAATGCAGTGGTTGGTGTATCGGAAGGCTACACTAAAAAATTAGAAATCATTGGCGTTGGTTTCCGTGCCGCTATGAATGGCGACGTACTGGAGCTGAACCTGGGTTATTCTCACCCGATTTTCTTTGTACCACCGGAAGGAATTGATATGGAAGTGGATACCAAGTCTGGTAAAAACCCCATCCTGGTTATCTCCGGAGTAGACAAAGAATTGGTAGGTCAGATTTCTGCTAAAATCAGATCATTCAGAAAGCCTGAGCCTTACAAAGGTAAAGGAATCAGATATCTGGGTGAGCAGGTTCGTCGTAAGGCCGGTAAATCAGCTGCTAAATAGAGGTTTGAATAATGGATAAAAGACAACAAAAGAAAATAGAGCGAAGAAGTAAGATCAGAAGACGTATCCGTTCTACCATAAAAGGTACAGCTGAGCGTCCAAGATTGAGCGTGTTCAAAAGTAACAAGTACACCTACCTGCAATTGGTTAACGATCTTGACGGTGTCACACTTGCGGCTTCAAAAGCTGAGACTGGTGTTGACAATGCAAAAGAAGCAGGTTCTGAAATTGCCAAACTTGCTCAGGACAAAGGAATTAATAAAGTGGTATTTGACCGAAGTGGTTATAAATATCACGGCATCGTTAAGGCCGCCGCTGAAGGCGCCCGCGATGGTGGATTAGACTTTTAATTGAATTGGGATAAACAATGCCTAAAATAAGAAGAAAACAATCTATACCTGCTGCTAACCTGAACCTTGAAGAGAAATTGGTTCACGTTAATCGTGTAGCCAAAGTAGTGAAAGGTGGACGTCGTTTTAGCTTCAACGCTATTGTAGTTGTTGGAGACGGTAACGGTGTTTGTGGTCATGGTCTTGGAAAAGCAAACGAAGTTTCGGATGCTATCCAGAAAGGCTTTGATAATGCCAAGAAAAACCTGATCCGTGTACCTCTAACTAAAACTAAGAGTATTTACCATCCTATTGTTGGTAAAGCTGGTGCCGGAAAAGTATTATTGCGACCGGCTGCAGAAGGTACGGGTGTAATTGCAGGTGGTGCGGTTAAAGCGCTGCTTGACGTTGCAGGTGTACACAATATTTTATCTAAATCTCAGGGTTCTTCAAATCCCCATAATATGGTGAAGGCAGCTTTTACTGCTCTGAAAGAATTGACTGATCCTGTTGAAGTTGCACAGAGAAGAGACATTTCTCTGAACAAAGTATTTGAAGGATAATATTTAAAGAATTTGACGATGGACTTAAGCAATTTAAAAGCACCGATCCCAAATCAGAAAAGCACTAAGCGTGTGGGGCGTGGACAAGGTTCCGGACGTGGTGAACAATCTGGTCGTGGACACAACGGACAGAAATCCCGTTCTGGCCATAAGCAGCGTGCCTGGTTCGAAGGTGGACAAATGCCCCTTCAGCGACGTTTGCCAAAATTTGGTTTCACCAATATAAACCGCAAAGAGTTTCGTGTAATTAATGTTCACACTATCAGCGAGTTTATTGAAGCCGGAAAACTAAATAAAACGATTAGTTTGGAAGAATTAATTAATTCCGGTTTGGCTAGCGAAGGAGAAAAAGTTAAACTTCTCGGTCGTGGTGAACTAGAACAGAAAATCGAAATTGAAGTACATGCCGCAAGCAAGTCTGCCAGTGAGAAGGTAGAGGCAGCTGGTGGATCATTAACTTTGGTGCAAAACTAATAGTGTAGACGGCGAATGAGTCTGATAGAAAACTTCCGCAACATATTTAAAATTGAAGATCTTAAGAATCGTATTCTATATACGGTTGGAATCTTAATGGTCTATCGGGTGGGTAGTTATATTACTCTGCCTGGTGTTGATGCTAACCAGCTTATTGGCAGCAGTGGAAATGCCGCCAGTAGTTTGTTAGGCTTATTTGATTTATTTGTGGGAGGGGCGTTCTCAAGAGCGGGTGTTTTTGCGCTTGGGATCATGCCTTATATCACCGCTGCCATTATCATTCAGTTGATGGGTGCAGTAGTTCCTTATTTTCAGAAACTGCAACGTGAGGGAGAAGAAGGAAGAAGAAAAATCACCCGGCTTACAAGGTATGGTACCGTAGGTATTACTCTTGTTCAGGCTATTGGTTTTTCAATCAATCTGATGTCAACAGCTCCTCAGGCAATTGTTGTAAATGAGTTTTTCTTTGTGATCACTTCAATGATTGTATTGACTGCCGGTACTGTTTTTGTAATGTGGCTGGGTGAAAGAATTAGTGACCGCGGTATTGGTAACGGTATTTCGCTGATTATCATGATTGGTATTATTGCCGCATTGCCAGCTAACTTTTATAATGAAGTTACAACCAAGGCGAATGCTATTTTAGTAATCATTGAAGTAGCAGCATTGATATTAGTGATTGCAGCTGTGGTAATGCTGACTCAGGGAACACGTAAAATTCCGGTTCAGTATGCCAAAAGAGTAGTTGGCCGCAAAGTTTACGGAGGCACTACTCAGTACTTGCCATTACGGGTTAACGCTGCTGGTGTAATGCCGATTATTTTTGCACAGTCCATCATGTTTATTCCTAGTACAATTGGTTCTTTCTTTCCGGAAAACCAAACCGTACAGTTTTTGACCCAATGGTCAGTCGACTTTACAGGACTCACATATTCGATTGTATTCTTCTTTGTTTGTGTGTTCTTTACATTTTTCTATACTGCTATCGCCATTAATCCGAAAGAAATGGCAGATACTATGAAGCGACAAGGTGGTTTTATTCCGGGTGTTCGTCCGGGTAAGCAAACCGTCGAGTTCATTGACAATATTTTGACGAAGATTACCCTTCCGGGTTCTTTGTTTCTATCGTTTGTAGCTATACTTCCAGCTATCGCAGTTGGCTTGTTTGGAGTTACTCCTGGTTTTGCCCTCTTTTATGGAGGAACCAGTTTGTTAATTATCGTTGGGGTTGCTTTGGATACACTCCAGCAGATTGAAAGTCACTTAATGATGCGTCATTATGATGGCTTTATGAAAACAGGTAGAATTAAAGGCCGGCGAAGAGCGTAAATGATTTACCTGAAGAGTGAATCCGAAATTGAGAAGATGCGTGAAAGTGCGCTTATTGTCTCAAGAACACTGGCAGAAGTTGGTAAATATATTGAGCCAGGTGTTACAACGGGTAAGCTTGACAGAATTGCTGAAGAGTACATCGCCAAAGAAAAAGGGCGTCCTGCTTTTAAAGGATATGGCCCAAAAGGAAATGAATTTCCGGCGACACTTTGTATTTCAATCAATGAAGAAGTTGTTCATGGAATTCCAGGCAACCGCGAATTGAAAGAAGGCGATGTTGTTTCTGTTGATTGCGGAGTTGAAAAAAATGGATACTTCGGTGATCATGCATACACATTTGCTGTTGGTGAATGTGACGATAAGACTTTGAAATTATTGAGAACTACTCTCGAGTCTCTTTACAAAGGGATCGAACAAGCCATTCACGGAAACAGAATTGGGGATTTGGCAAATGCCATTCAAACTCACTGTGAAAATGAAGGTTATGGAGTAGTCAGAGAATTAGTTGGACATGGGATCGGAAAAGCAATGCATGAAGATCCTTCTGTGCCAAACTTTGGAAAAAAAGGTAAAGGCGAGCGACTCCGATCAGGAATGACACTCGCTGTAGAACCTATGATTACCATGGGTTCCTGGAAAACAAAAACATTGAACGATGGCTGGACAGTTGTTACAGCCGACGGGAGTTTAGCCGCTCATTACGAACATGACATTGTAATTCGTGAAGACAAGGCTGAAATTCTCAGTACTTTTGATTATATTGCTGAGCTCTCGGATAAAAACGAAAATAACATATTGTATTATGGCTAAACAAGAGCCGATAAAACAAGATGGGGAAATAATAGAAGCATTACCTAATGCGCAATTTCGCGTAGAATTAGATAATGGGCATGAGATATTGGCTCACGTATCGGGTAAAATGCGGATGTATTACATTAAAATTCTCCCGGGAGATAGAGTGGCAGTAGAAATGTCGCCCTATGATTTATCTAAAGGAAGAATAACTTACAGATACAAATAAAGAGGTTGTCATGAAGACACGTTCATCAGTAAAGAAAAGAAGTTCAGACGACAAAATTGTACGACGTAAAGGCCGTCTTTACGTGATTAACAAGAAGAACCCACGCCATAAGCAGCGTCAGGGCTAATAGAATAACCGAGTATTTATATGGCACGTATTGCTGGAATAGATTTACCAAAACAAAAAAGAGGCATAATCAGCCTTACTTACATTTATGGAATCGGCCGCTCCAAAGCAGCTGAAATTCTTGAGCAGTTGGATATCGACAAAGATACCAAGGTTCAGGACTGGACGGATGACCAGGTAAGTGCACTTCGTACTTTGATTGACGAAGAGTACAAAGTTGAGGGTGCGCTACGAAGTGAAGTTAACGGCGATATTCGTCGTCTTATTGAAATTGGTAGCTACCGGGGTGTTCGTCACCGTCGAGGGCTTCCGGTAAGAGGTCAGCGTACGCAAACAAACGCACGTACTCGAAAAGGTAAGAAGAAAACGGTTGCCGGTAAGAAGAAGGTTGCCAAATAATATTGAAATTGAGATAACCCATGGCTAAAAAACAACCAAAAGCATCTTTAGCTGCAAAGCGTAAAAAGAAAAAACAACTTAGCGATCCTAACGGAATGGCTTTTGTTAAAGCTACTTTCAATAACGTGATCGTAACCATAACCGACGCTGATGGGAACGTAGTTTCGTGGTCATCTGCCGGAAAAGAAGGTTTCAAGGGGTCTAGGAAAAACACCCCTTACGCCGCTCAGCTAAGTGCTGAAACTGCTGCGCAAACTGCTCATGAAATGGGGCTGCGCAAAGTGGAAGTATTTGTAAAAGGGCCTGGTTCAGGTCGTGAAGCTGCGGTTCGTGGAATGGCAAGTTCCGGATTGGAGGTTACTTCAATTAAAGACCGTACACCGCTTCCACACAATGGATGCCGGCCACCAAAAAGAAGAAGAGTTTAATAGTAAGAAGATTGTATAATGGCAAGATATAGAGGACCAAAACAAAAGAAAGCCAGACGATTCAAAGAACCAATCTTTGGACCAAGTAAAGCTTTAGAGCGTAAACCTTACGGCCCTGGTGAGCATGGTCGTTCAAGATTTAATAGAAAATCTGAATACGCAATTCAGCTTGAAGAAAAGCAGAAAGCAAAATACACTTATGGTTTGCTGGAAAAGCAATTCCGTAACTTGTTCAAAGCTGCTTCAGCTCAAGATGGTGTTGCTGGTGAAAACTTGCTTCAGGCACTTGAAAGCAGATTGGATAACACTGTTTTCCGTATGGGCTTTGCAAGAACAAGACGTCAGGCTCGCCAGTTAGTGACTCATAAACATGTAGTAGTCAATGGTGGAGTTGTAAATATTCCATCCTATCAGATGAGTCCAGGTGATGTAGTTTCTATTCGACCAAAGTCTAGAAACCTGGAAATTATTGAAGACGCACTGGATGGATCCTCAAGAAACAAGTACAAATGGGTTGAAACAGATCCAAAGTCAAGATCAGGTAAGATGCTTTATGTTCCTACAATGGACGAGATACCTGAGAATATTAACGTTCAGCTAATTGTTGAGCTTTACTCTAAGTAATTTTAAAAATTTTAAGATCTATTATGAGCAACTATAGCATTCAAATGCCTGAACCTCTCGACGTTGTTGAAGACAACGACAATTTTGGTACGTTTGTTCTTCAACCACTTGAAAGGGGCTTCGGAGTAACGATTGGAAATTCTTTCCGACGAGTTCTGCTCTCATCACTTCCTGGAATTGCAATCACAGCCGTTAAGATTAATGGTGTTGATCATGAGTATTCCAGCATCAAGGGAGTTAAAGAAGATGTTTACGAGATTATCCTGAATTTTAAAGAAGTTCGGTTTAAGCAAGTTGAACAAAGTTCAGGTGTAATTCACATTTCCAAAAGCGGTCAAGGTGAATTAACAGCCAAAGATATCGATGATGCTACAGCTGAATATGATGTATTAAATCCGGATTTGGTTATTGCAAATCTTGCAGACGATGCTGAGCTGGAAATTGAGCTTAAGGTTGGCCGAGGCCGTGGATACGTTCCAGCCGAGGAAATGTCGGTAGAAGACGAAGATGTAAATTTGATTCCAATCGATGCCATCTTCACACCTATTAAGTCAGTGAAATACAATGTTGAGAATGTTCGTGTTGGTCAGCGTACCGATTATGAGAAGCTGGTTATGGACATTGAAACAGATGGATCTGTAAATGCTAAAGAAGCTCTTACCATTGCTGGTAAGATTCTTAAAGAGCATATCGAGAAATTTATCACAGAAGAAATTGAAGAGCCATTCACTCAGGAAGAGGAAGAGGTTGATGCTGAGAAGCAGCGCGTAGCTAATCTATTGAGAACAAGTATTGAAGATCTCAATCTTAGTGTGCGAGCTTACAACTGCCTCAAGTCTGCGAATATTAACACTATTGGAGAGTTGGTATCGCGCGATGAGCAAGATCTTCTTAAATTCAGAAACTTCGGTAAGAAATCACTTAGTGAATTAGTAGAAGTGATTGAAGAGAAGAATCTTGAATTTGGAATGGACGTATCTAAATATTTAGACTAAGCAGAAAGGAATTAAATTATGCGTCACGGAGTAAAAGGTAGAAAATTAAGCAGGACTTCTGCTCACAGAAAAAACACCATGCAATCACTTGCTATGGCGTTGATCAGAGAGCACAGGATTACGACAACTCTTGCTAAGGCTAAAGAACTACGTGGATTTGTTGAGCCATTAATCACCAGAGCAAAAGAAGATACTCATCATAACAGAAGACAAGTATTTTCTTCCCTTCAAAATAAGGAAGCGGTAACTACTCTTTTTACAGAGGTTGGTCCAAAATGTAAGGATCGTCCAGGTGGTTATACCCGTGTTATCAAGGTGGGTTTCCGTAAGGGAGATGGAGCTGAGATAGCTATCATCGAGTTGGTGGATTATAATGATATTAAACCTGAAGGTAGTTCTTCTGCCTCATCTGGCAAGAAGAAGACTCGCCGTGCAGGTAAGAGTAATACGCCAACCACTTCTGAATCATCAAAGCCGAAAGAAGAGAAGCAAGAGGCAAAAGCTGAAGTAGCTGAAGCCTCAGAAGAAGCTACAGAAATTGAAGAAAGTTCAGCTGATACAGAAACAGGATCATCAGATGAAGCTGAATCAGAAGATAGTTCAGAAGAAGAGAAAAAATAATTTCTTTTAGAAATTAAGGCCTTTGTATTTGTATGAAGGTCTTTTTTATGAGATGTAGTTTAAGGTAAACCATCTCGTGAAACAGATGTCAAAAAAAGAGAAAATTTTTAAAGATAAGTTTGACATCTAAACATAATATACCTTATCTTTGGTTTCTGTTTCGCGAACGATTTTACAAATGCGGAACACTTGTTCTTAGACATATTGAAGTATAGATCAGATTGTTTGTGCGAGCGAGAGCTTGTTCAATTTCTTGATGCAATTTTTTGCATTTTAAAATGACCAAGAGCGTAGGGTCAGCTCACAGAGTATTATATAGTATATTTACAA
>NZ_JAVJQO010000002.1:300000-571809 GCF_040218225.1 Gracilimonas sp. | reverse complement strand
ACATCCCAAGTTGGAACAGGAGATCCCGTATCTCCGCTACGCTTCGTACGGGATGACGGGGTGGGTTGAATGGTGTAGAATACTACGCCAGAAATGAATCAAATTCAGCTAGCAAAAAACAGCCGTCATCGCGGGCGTAGACCCGCGATCTCCTTGATTGATATCCCAAGTTGGAACAGGAGATCCCGTATCTCCGCTACGCTTCGTACGGGATGACGGGTTAGTTCAGCGGCTCCAGTTTGGCAACACTCTGATCCGGGCTGTAGATGATCCGGATGTCAGTATCATTATCTTCGTCAAAAACTTTAATAGAAATTTCCTGTTTGAATTCTATCTCATCAATCTCATGCGGTTTGATCATCAGGGGTTCCAGAAATTCTGAATCCAGTCCACGCATGGTTTTGAGTTCTTCATTCAGGAAATCCATGTATTCCAGCTTCAAACTTCCTTCACGAATGTATGTTATAATCAGGGAATAGGCTACCTGGCCTGCATAGGAAAAGCGTTGCTTTAGTTGCGAATTAAGCTTACCGACATCTTGTTGTCGTGCATAGAAGTAGAACTTCAATGCTTTTTCGAACAAAATTTTGTCTTGATCATTCAATATCTTTGTAGTGGATTTCATGCACTGAAGTTAAAACCATTAATCGACAAAAGTCAGGAGCATTATGTCTGCCACACCATCAACCATGCTGGAAATAGGAACTGAGGCACCAAATTTCACTCTGCCAAGTGTGAACGGAGGGAAACTCTCGTTAAGCTATGCCGATCAAAGCAAGGGGTTTGTGGTGATGTTTATCTGTAATCACTGTCCATATGTGCTGCATATTGAGGACGAATTGGTAAATGTTGCTAACGAATATATTGCCCGTGGAATAGGATTCATCGCCATTAGCTCTAATGATGTAGATAAATATCCGCAGGACAGTCCGGAGAAAATGGCTGAGAAAAAATATCCATTTCCGTATCTGTATGATGAATCACAGGAAGTAGCCAAAGACTATAAAGCTGCCTGTACGCCCGATATTTTTCTATTTGATGAGAACCGAAAACTGGTATATCGTGGTCAGTTTGATGACAGTCGCCCCAAAAAGGACACCCCGGTTACCGGCAAAGATCTTCGGGAAGCATTGGACGCGTTACTTGATGGGCAACAAATTCCTGAGGATAAGCAAGTACCCAGTATGGGATGTAACATTAAATGGAAACCCGGAAATGCCCCGGATTATTTTGGATAAATAAGGAATGAAAAACGAAAAGTTGCAAAAGCTCCGAGAAGACTATGCTAAAAGTTCGCTCGATGAATCTGAAGTAGATAAAAACCCATTCAAACAATTTGGGCTTTGGATGGAAGAAGCCGTTAAGTCTGAAGTACCGGAGCCCAATGCCATGACGCTGGCTACCGTAGATGCCAATCATAAACCTCATTCTCGCATAGTGTTGTTGAAAGGGCTGGAAGATGACAGCTTTATCTTTTATACCAATTATGTCAGTGATAAGGGAAAAGAGCTGGAACAAAATCCGAATGCCTCCTTGTGTTTCATGTGGCTGGAACTGGAACGTCAGGTTCGCATTGATGGGAAAGTCGAGAAACTTCCAAAAGAAGAAAGTGAAGCCTACTTCCAACAACGCCCATACAAAAGTCAGCTTGGGGCCCTGGCTTCAAACCAAAGTGCAGAGGTTCCGAACCGTGCATTTCTGGAAAAGAAATTTGAAGAGCTTGAAAAGAAATATCCGGAAGGAAAAGTACCCATGCCGGAAACATGGGGTGGCTATCGCGTAATTCCCGAAGCCATTGAATTTTGGCAGGGAAGGAGAAGCCGGCTTCATGACAGGGTTAAGTATGAATTGACTGGTGAAAAGTGGAACATAAAAAGACTCTCGCCCTGATTTATGCCTAAGATAAAAGAAGAGCGGATGGAAGAGTTGCCCAAGCTCGAAAATACGCTCGTGTATACCGATTTTGATGAAGATAATCCTGCCCCCAGAGGAAAATGGAATTCGGATATTTTTGGAAATGATCAGCCAATCGTACTGGAATTAGCCTGTGGTAAAGGAGAGTATTCGGTTGGATTGGCTCAACTTCACCCCGATAAAAACTATGTGGGATTGGATATCAAAGGAAACCGCATGTGGGTGGGAGCCACCGAAGCCCTTGAAAAGAATCTGGGGAATGTGCGCTTTTTGCGGTGTTTTATCGATCATCTCGATCAGTTTTTGGGAAAGGATGAAGTCGACGAAGCATGGATTGTATTTTCAGATCCCTATATCAAGAAAGAGAGAAAAAGGCTGACGGCACCCAAGTTTCTGGAAGTATATCGAAAAGTGATGAAGCCAGGCGCAGTCATTAACCTGAAAACCGACAGTGATGTGCTCTATGAGTACACAAAAGAAATCATTGAGCAAGAGGGACTTGAGCTGTTGGATGATGAACCCAATGTTCACAAAAATCGGCCGGATGATCCCGAGCTTTCCATTATCACCTATTATGAAAGTATGCACCTCGAAAAAGGAAAAACGATTAAGTATCTGAAGTTTAGGATGTGAAGCTGACAGTAAGCGAAGCCCTGAACGGCTTCCCTGGTTTACTGGATTAGGGCTTTTCTTGGTGAACATATTTTCCAATCTAAAAAATAGCGTCTTTGCGAGGAGGCCGGTTTGCTGAACATAAGATTGGGATGGATAACGACGAAGCAAGATCCTTGAAATGGGAATGTGTTTATAAGAACTTATATCACTTAGCGACAGACCCCTTTTCTGCCTTACTGAATCCCGTCCAGCACAAGTTCCCCTTCAGAAGGGGAAAGGACTCTTAGGTAATATCCTCAACCATATAATCACCAAGTCATCCTGAGGGTACCCCCGAAGGATCTTAGCCAGGGAATGTTTGGGACAATGGATCTTAAAATTTCCCCCCTTGTTGCGCTGCTCTGCTGTGCAATGCCGGATGGAGGCTCCGCCTCGAACATGCGGTGTAAGGTTCATTTGCGATTGCCCGATAGACCGGGCGGCCGATTTGTGAACTACGTCGGTATATACAGATCAGTCATCGCGGGCTTAGACCCGAGATCTCCCTTATCGATATCCCAAGCCGGTTAAGGAGATCCCGCATCTTCGCTACGCTTCTTGCGGGATGACGATGTAAAAAGAGATCCTGGATAAGTTATAGGATGACTGAGATACAAAAACATCACGTCTTGATTTTCGCTGTGGAATGTTTACATTACAGAAGTTAACACCGTTAACCTAATAATAAGAATGAGCGAAGAAGTACCATTAAGAGACCAGATACTCGATATCAGCCGGCATCTGCTGTACGAAGAAGGATATAAATCATTATCGATGCGGAAAATTGCCAAACAGGCCGATGTATCCGCAACAAGTATCTACCTCTACTTTGAAAATAAAGATCACTTATTGCACACGCTGATTGAAGAGTCGGTGGAGGATTTAAGCCGGTTTATAGAATCTGAGACTTTATCAAAAACCGATAGTATCGAACGTTTTAAAGCGATCACAGAAAGCTATGTGCAGTTTGGGCTTGAGAATCCGGAAAAGTACGAGATTATATACAAAGTCCGGTCCGATTCAATGGCGCGATATCCGAAGGAGAAGTTTCGGAAAGCCAGGCGAGCATACGAATTGTTGGTAAAAACTATAGAAGAAAGTGTAAATAATGGGTTGATGGAGGTTGATCAACCTGTTGTTGCAGCTTACTCGATTTGGGCACAATTACACGGTGTAGTATCGGTTGTACTTAATAAAAGACTGGATAGCCGCATTGATAAGCAACAATTTATAGAGGAATCCATAGAGCATGTGGTGCAGGGATTTCTGATTCGAACAACAGTATCATAAATGAGGAAAGATTATGGAAGCGATTATGGAATTACTTGGATTTTTTAGTGAAATCCCGCTGTGGGCATCAATTGGCTCTGCCGTTTTACTAATATTTATACTGGGTTACACCGGAGCGCCGCTTTGGCTGTGGGCTATTGCCGGTTATGCCGGATTGGCTGGGCTGGGTGCGCCCAACTGGGTATTCATCACTTACACCGTATTAGTATTGGTATTTAATATTAAGCCGGTTCGAAGAGTAGTTCTCAGTGGCCCAATTATGAAGTTGCTGGATGCGTTGAATTTCCTGCCTAAAATTTCGGAAACTGAGCAAACCGCGATTGAAGCAGGAAATGTATGGGTAGAAGGGGAGTTGTTTTCCGGGAAGCCCAACTTCAAGCGGATTCTGGATGAGGATTATCCTGATTTAACGGAAGAAGAACAGGCTTTCATGGATGGTCCGGTTGAAAAGCTGTGTGAAATGGTCACCGACTGGGATGTGATGGTTCGAAAAGACTTCACGGATGAGGTCTGGGAATTCATGCGAAAAGAAAAATTCTTTGGGTTGATTATTCCCAAGAAATATGGCGGACTCGAGTTTTCTGCCACCGCTCACAGTGCGATTGTCGCAAAACTGGCTTCACGATGTGGTCCGTTGGCAACAACGGTCATGGTTCCTAACTCTTTAGGTCCAGCCGAGTTGCTGCTCCATTACGGAACCGATGAGCAAAAAGACCATTACTTGCCGAAACTGGCAACCGGAGAAGAAATGCCGTGTTTTGGTCTTACAGAACCCAATGCCGGATCTGATGCCGGAAGCATGCGTTCTGAAGGAGTTGTTTTCAAGGGTGATGACGGAGAGCTGTATCTTCGCATGAATTTTGAGAAGCGATATATCACGCTGGCCGCAATTTCAACAGTGATTGGATTAGCTTTCAATCTTAAAGACCCGGATCATTTGATTGGTGATAAAGAAAACCGGGGTATTACCTGTGCACTCATTCCTTCTGACACAGAGGGTGTGGTATTAGGCCGCCGTCATGACCCGCTGGGCATTCCATTTTATAACTGCCCGATTGACGGTAAAGATGTGGTGGTTCCGCTGGATGCTATTATAGGAGGTAAAGAAGGAGCCGGCAATGGCTGGCGCATGCTGATGGAGTCGCTGGCTGTAGGACGGGGAATTTCCCTTCCGGCGCAGAGTGTGGGTGGATCCAAGGTAGCCACCCGTGCTATTGGTGCCTACACGGCCATCCGAAAACAATTCGGGTTGAATATTGGGAAGTTTGAAGGAATCGAAGAGCCTATGGCACGAATTGGAGGGTACACCTACCTGATGGAAGGCGCCCGACGATATACGACCGGTGGACTGGATAGCGGTCAAAAACCAGCTGTGGTAACGGCTATCGCCAAGTACAACTTTACAGAATTGGGACGGGAAATTGTAAACGATGCGATGGATATCGTCGGAGGAGCCGGAATTTCCCGCGGTCCCCGAAATATCTTTGCCAGCAGCTACACGGCTATGCCAATTGCGATTACCGTAGAGGGAGCAAATATTCTCACCCGAACGCTGATGATCTTTGGCCAGGGTGCGATTCGATGCCATCCTTATGCTTTTAATGAAATAGATGCTTTAATGAACAAAGATGTTAAAGCCTTTGACGATAACTTCTGGAAGCATATTGGTCATGTAGCCCGGAATAAGTCGCGTGCTTTTTTGTTGAGTATCACCAGAGGTCGGTTGGCAAGTTCTCCGGTAAGTGGTCCATCCGCTAAATACTTTCGCAAGCTGGCCTGGGCTTCTGCTTCCTTCGCATTCTTTGCTGATATTGCCCTTGGCTCGTATGGCGGAGCCTTAAAAATGAAAGAAAAAATAGCCGGGCGTTACGCCGATATTCTGAGTTATATGTATCTGGCTTCCGGAGCACTCAAACGATTTGAAGCTGAAGGAAGACCGGAAGCCGACCGTCCGTATTTTGAGTGGGCGATGGAATACAGTTTCTGGAAAATTCAGCAAGCCTTTGAAGGTATTCTGAGAGAAATAAAAGTACCCGGACTAAGCTGGGTATTCCGTTTGGCTGGAGTGTGGGGAAGATTGAATCCAATCGGCACCTATCCTTCAGACAAACTCGGACATAAAGTAGCCCAGGCTATGCAGACTCGGGGAGAAGATCGGGATCGGATAACAGCAGGAATTTTCCTTCCGAAAGATAAAGAATCTGCTATTGGTCGTTATGAGCACACTATGGAATTGGTAGAGCAAGCCTGGCCTGCATTCAAGAAGTTGTATAAAGCCATTAAAGCGAGAGAACTGCCCAAGGAACCCTACCTTGATATCGCAGATCTGGCTGTTGAAAAAGGCGTGCTAACCAAAGAAGAAGGTGAGCACGTCAAGAAAACCGAGCGTGCACGGAATGATGCCATACAGGTGGATGAGTTTACGCTTGATGAGTATATGAACGAGACACCGATGAAACCGTTTGGCGATGGCGAAAGGCCAGAAAAAGCTCCAGAGGCAATGGTTTAGGATAGCTGTCAGGTTTCAGCTATCAGTAAACCCTGTCCGTCGCAGGCCTTATTAAACAACCAGTCATCGCGGGCGCTGACCCGCGATCTCCTTTAACGATATCCCAAGTTGGACCAGGAGATCCCGCATCTCCGCTATGCTTCGTGCGGGATGACTATAAAAATAAGCAGGTTATGGAGATCTTTCACTCCGCATGCGCTGCGTTCAGGATGACATGTTACCGGGTGAACATCCCCAATGCCGCAGAGCGGCAATGCCTGTCGGCATGAAATACTCTGGCTCTGCGAAAAGCTCCGCTGCACCAACCACCACCATCAACCTATCAACTATCATCGAAATACCTCTTTAAATAGAAGGTCAAACTTCGTATCATCATTGCTTAACAAAATTTGGTAGAAAGTGAGCGAAGAGAACAATTCAAATCAAGAACATGGGGACAATAAGCCGGGTAAGAAAAAAAGCCCGGAGAACTTTCCCATTCAGGAATACAGACTAGTCCCGGCAGATCAGGGGTATGATGGCTACGAAGAAGACGAAATCGACCTGATTGAACTGGCCAAGACCATTTGGGATAACCGAAAAACCATTTACCGGTTTGTAGCAGTTGGAGTGGTGCTTGGTGTGGCTGTTGCGTTGCTTAGCCCAAAAGAATATGTGAGTAATGCCACCCTAATGCCGGAATATAGTACAGAAAGTCAGGGAGGAGCTTCCAGTCTTTTAAGACAATACGGTGGCTTGATTGGGCTGAGCGGAGGAGGGACCTACAATTCTGCCAGTAATGCGATAAGGGTCGATCTATATCCCAAAATTGTAGAAAGCCTGAGCTTTCAGGACCAGCTGGCCCGTCAGGAATTCTATTTTCCGGATTATGATACTACCGCTTCCATTTATCAATACTATTTAGAAATACAAACTCCCGGAGTGTTAGGCTATATAGCTCAGTACACCATCGGCTTGCCCAGTACAATTATTGGTGTATTTAAGAAAGAAGAAGAACTTGCTACAAGTACAGCAGTAAGTAATGATGATGAAATTGTTGAGTTAAGCAAAAACGAAATGAAGGTGATTGAAAGTCTTAGATCCCGTGTTTCTGCAAGTCTGGATGAAGAATCAGGAGTGGTAACGGTAAGAGCTCAGATGTCTGATCCGAAATTAGCTGCTCATGTTGCCCGGTATACCATCCAGGAGCTCACTGCATATTTAACCGAATACAGAACGGAGAAAGTACTTCGTGATCTGGAGTTTATTGAAGAGCAGTTGACAAAAGCCGAAGAACGATTCCAAGAGGCGCAGCTGGCCTTAGCTGAATTTCGGGATAGTAACCAGGGGAACTTAACAGCCAGGGCCCGAACCGAAGAACAGCGTCTGAATTCCGAATATGATATTGCTTTCAATTTGTATAATTCACTTACACAACAATACGAAGAGGCAAAGCTGAAAGTACAGGAAGAAACCCCGGTGTTTAAAGTGCTTCAGCCGGTACAGGTTCCGGTAAACGATGAGATGAGTGGAGGGATGGTCCTGATTGTGTTTGTGATGCTGAGTGGCATTGCTTCTATCGGGTGGATTTTCATCCGGCAGTTCCTTGCGTTAAATCCTTTCAAGACTGACTCCTGAACATTGTTAAACTAAGAGATTGAAGATTCCAATCCACTTATACATACGGGGATAAGTAATTAGTTTTGAATTAAACAAATATAGTATACATGAAAAATTTTGCACTTACCGGTTTAGCAGGTTACATAGCACCTCGCCACTTAAAAGCAATTGAAGATACAGGGAATCGTTTAGTGGCTGCTGTTGATCCCCATGACTCTGTAGGTATTATTGATAGTTATTTTCCGAAGGCCAGTTTCTTCACGGAAGTTGAGCGATTCGATCGTCACTTGGAAAAGATTAGAAGAGAAGGAAATGGAGAGGCAATTGATTATATGACTATATGCTCTCCCAATCATTTGCACGATGCACACATACGCTTAGCAATGAGAGTTGGAGCAGATGCTTTATGTGAAAAACCACTGGTATTGAATCCATGGAATTTAGATGTATTGCAAGAACTGGAAGAAGAGTATGGTCAGAGAGTTTGGACCATTTTGCAACTTAGAGTTCACCCCTCATTAATAGAACTAAAGAAGAAAATAGATGCTGAGAAATCTGAGAAGAGGCACAAGATCAGGTTATCCTATATAACATCCAGAGGAACCTGGTATCATTATTCGTGGAAAGGAAATGAGGAACAGTCTGGTGGTATAGGTACCAATATTGGCATTCACTTTTTTGATATGCTTATGTGGCTATTTGGACCTGCGCAGAATATGGAGCTCTATGTAAGAGAGAAAAATAGAATGGGTGGTTTTTTGGAACTTCCTAATGCAGATGTAGAGTGGTTTTTGTCACTTGAACCTGAAGATATTCCTAATAACGCAGACGACAGTCAGCGAACGTTTCGTTCTATCAATGTTGATGGAGATGAGTTAGAATTCAGTGGCGGATTTACAGATTTACATACCCGTGTTTATGAAGAAACATTGAAGGGTAATGGATTTGGAATTGATGATGCCCGCCCCTCTATTGAACTGGTACACAAATTGAGAACTATGCCGATTACAGAGAATCCTAAAGGTATTGTTCATCCAAGTATTCAAAATTTAAAATAAGAGCATAAGTAAGATGGAGTTTATCGATTTAGATACACAGTACAGAAAGTATCAGAAAGAGATTGATAAAAAAATGAAAGCTGTTCTCGAGCATGGACAGTATATTATGGGCCCTGAAATTGATGAGCTGGAAGCAATTCTTGCAGAATATGTTGGGGTCAAACATTGTATAACGGTAGCAAGTGGCACAGATAGCCTGGAAATTGCTTTGAGAGCTCTTGATATTGGTTCTGGTGATGAAGTAATAACGGTTCCTTTTTCCTGGATCAGTACAGCTGAAGTAATTTCTGCTGTTGGGGCAAAGCCGGTCTTCATTGATATTGAACCGGATACCTATAATATGGATCCGAATCTTTTGGAGGGCGCCATTACAGAAAATACCAAAGCTATTATGCCGGTCAGTCTTTTTGGTCAAATGCCTGATCTGGAACGAATTAATCAAATAGCAGACAAGCATAATATAGCTGTTATTGAAGATGCGGCTCAGAGTTTTGGAGCTACCCGGAATGGGAAACGCAGTTGTGGGGCTTCTTTAATCGCCAGTACTTCATTCTTTCCAGCGAAACCATTAGGCTGCTATGGAGATGGTGGAGCTTTATTTACGAACGATGATGAGTTGGCAGAAACGATGAAAGCCATACGCTCCCATGGAGGTATAAAAAGGCACTATCATACGCATATTGGCATGAATGGTCGTTTCGATACTTTGCAGGCTGCTGTAATATTAGGGAAGTGGGCAGGTTTTGAAGATGAGGTGAAATCCAGGAATCAAATAGGAGCCAGGTATACAGAACTCTTAAATGATCATGTAATTACTCCAGTTGTTGATAAGGGGAATACACATGTATATGCACAATATACGATTAGAGTAGCTGAAGAAAAGAGGGATGAAATTGTTTCCAGCATGAAAGACGCAGGAGTGCCTGTGGGTATATACTACCCCAAATGTTTTCATGAACAGCCGGTTTTCCAATATTTAGGATATGAATACGGAGATTTCCCTGAATCCGAAAAAGCATCAAGAGAGGTATTAAGCTTACCGATGCATCCTTTTTTAAGTGAAGAGGATCAAGACATAGTCGTTGAAAAGTTAATAGAATCCCTTGCAATATAAATGAATACTCTTCAACTTATTGGGCGTACTAAAAATCTATTTTCATTTGATTTAAATCAAAATGATTCTGAGTTATCAGAAAAAGTGTCTAACTCAAAATTCCTTGTAATTGGCGGAGCTGGCTCTATTGGTCAAGCTGTAACTAAAGAGATCTTCAAAAGAAACCCGCGAAAGCTCCATGTTGTAGATATTAGCGAAAACAATATGGTGGAGTTAGTACGGGATATCCGGAGTTCAGAAGGGTATATTAGTGGTGAGTTTAAGACTTTTGCTCTGGATGCCGGATCATATGAGTACGATGCTTTTATTAAAGCTGATGGTAAATATGATTATGTATTGAATTTATCAGCTTTAAAACATGTAAGAAGTGAAAAGGATCCATTCACGCTTATGAGAATGGTTGAGGTTAATATTCTGAATACCATAAAAACCATTCAGCAGGCTAAAGATAAAGGGACACAAAAATATTTTTGTGTATCTACAGATAAGGCGGCCAACCCAGTGAATATGATGGGCGCTTCCAAACGTATTATGGAACTCTTTTTGATGCGTGAAAGTGAGAATATCGATATTTCAACCGCGCGCTTTGCAAATGTTGCTTTTTCAGATGGATCTCTTTTGCACAGTTTTAACCAGCGTATTCAAAAAAGACAGCCCATTGTTGCTCCTAATGATATTAAGCGCTATTTCGTGACTCCTCAGGAGTCCGGCGAATTGTGTTTGATGTCGTGTTTGTTGGGAGATAACAGGGATATTTTTTTCCCAAAGTTAAGTGAAGATCTTCATTTGATTACGTTTTCTGAGATAGCAATCAAGTATTTGGAGATGATGGGGTACGAAGCTCACTTATGCTCCAATGAAGATGAGGCAAGAGAATTAGTGAGTATATTACCAGAAAAAGGTAAATGGCCATGCCTGTTCACGGAAAGTGATACGACAGGTGAGAAAGATTTTGAAGAGTTTTTTATGGAAGGTGAAACGCTTGATTTAGAGCGTTTCGAGAAATTAGGAATAGTGAAAAGTAATCTCGGCTTTGAAAAAGGTAAGTTGGATTACTTTTTAAGTGCCATTGAAGAAATGAAGACTAACCTTAGCTGGACAAAACCTGACTTAGTTAAACTTTTTCATAAACTACTTCCAGGATTTGACCATAAAGAAACCGGAAAGTATTTAGACTCAAAGATGTAATGAAACAAATTGATCAGTTTATAGAATTTGTTCGGGATCAGTATAAAACTGCTGATTTCATTCCATTACATGAACCTCGTTTTAAAGGCAATGAGAAGAAGTATGTCATGGAAACAATAGATTCTACTTTTGTTTCCTCAGTTGGGGCTTACGTAGATAAATTTGAAGCGATGATGGCTGAAATTTCTCAAACAAACCGAGCTGTTGCCGTAGTAAATGGTACAGCAGCCTTGCAAGTAGCTCTTCGATTAGCAGGTGTTAAGCAGGGAAATGAAGTTTTAACACAGGCATTAACTTTTGTTGCAACTGCTAACGCCATAGCTTATAACAATGCTCACCCTATTTTTCTGGATGTAGATTTAGATACAATGGGGTTATCAACTGATGCTGTTGAAGGTTTCCTGAATGAGTTCGGTGAAATCCGGGAAGATGGATGCTATAATAAAAAGACAGGTAATAAAATCGCAGCATGTTTACCCATGCACACCTTCGGTTTCCCGGTGCATCTGAATGAGCTTATGAAAGTTTGCGATAAATGGAATATCCCGGTGGTGGAAGATGCGGCTGAATCCATAGGTTCTACCTACCATGGAAAACCAACCGGGAGCTTTGGGAAACTTGGAATTTATTCATTTAATGGAAATAAGATTGTCACGGCTGGAGGTGGTGGAGCAATCGTAACCAAAGATGAGCAGTTGGGAGATTTCGCTAAGCATATAACAACCACAGCCAAAAAACCTCATAAGTATGAATACGTGCATGACGAATTGGGACACAATTACCGCATGCCGAATTTAAATGCGGCGTTAATTTGTGCTCAATTGGAACAACTGGATGATTTTATAGAAAATAAAAGAGAACTAGCCTATAAATATACCTCACATTTTAATGAACTGGGAATTAAGTTCAGGACTGAGAATGAAAACACAAAAGCGAATTATTGGCTGATGTGTGTGGAATTGGCTAATCGGAATAACCGGGATGAATTTTTGAAGGAGACCAATGAAAAGGGAGTAATGACCCGTCCAATATGGCAGCTAATGTATAAATTATCCATGTATGAGAATTGCTTCAGAGACGATCAAAAAAACGCTGAGTTTCTTGAAGATCGTATCGTCAATATCCCAAGTAGTGTAAGAATATGAGTAAATTTAAAATAGGGTACTTTGCAGATGGGCCTTGGTCGCATAAGGCGTTTGAATTGTTGATTCAAGATGAAGAAATTGAAATATGTTTTATTGTGCCAAGAACGGATACTAAAGATGATACTCTAAAGTATTTTGCAGGAAAATACGGAATAGATTATTTGCATCCAGTAAAGGTTAACTCTGAAGAATTTATAGAAAAGGCGAAATCGTACAATTGTGATTTGTTTGTTTCTATGAGTTTTAATCAAATCTTTAGGGAGAGGATAATCAATCTCCCTAAATACAGTACTATAAATTGTCATGCTGGTAAATTACCTTTTTATCGTGGCAGAAATGTTCTCAATTGGGCGTTGATTAACGATGAGAAAGAGTTTGGCATAACGGTTCATTTTGTTGATGAAGGAATTGATACCGGAGATATTCTTTTGCAACAGACCTATCCAATAACAGATGAAGATACTTATGATACATTGCTTTCTGTAGCATATGATGAATGCGCAAAATTATTATATAAAGCAATTAAGCAAATTCAGGATGGAAGTTTCAAAGTGGTAAAACAGAATACGATCCATCCTGTTGGTTTTTATTGCGGTAGGCGTTCAGTTGGAGATGAGATTGTTAATTGGAAAAGTACATCAAGAGAAATATTTAACTTTGTGCGGGCTTTGTCTTCACCGGGACCTTTAGCAACAACTTTTATTGATAATGTTCAGGTCAAAATTAATCGAGTTAAATTAATAGAAGGTGCACCACAGTACATAAATATACCAGGACAAATTCTTTCAAAAACAAAAGATGGATTTTTAGTAAAAACGAAAGATTCATTTGTGGAAATTCTTGAAGTTGATACTGAAGTAAAACTCAGAGTTGGGGCTCGGTTTAAAAATGAGTAAGAAGGAACACGTTTATATTATAGCAGAAGCTGGAGTGAATCATAATGGTGATTTGCAAAAGGCAATTGAGCTGATTGAAGTAGCTACTCAAGCAGGAGTTGATGTAGTAAAATTCCAGTCTTTCAAAGCAGACAAATTAGTATCAAAAACGGCTAAAAAAGCAAAATATCAATCTCAAAATATAGGAGATGGTGATGAGAGCCAATATAACATGCTCAAATCACTTGAATTGAGTGAAGAGGATCATACAGTATTAATTAAGGAATGTGAAAAAAGAGGAATCCAGTTTTTATCTACGGCTTTTGATGTGGACGGAATTGACTTTTTAGATGATCTCGGAATGCCGTTTTTCAAAAGTCCGTCTGGTGAGATTACCAATTATCCATATTTGAAACGTTTGGCTGAAAAACGAAAGCCGGTAATACTTTCTACCGGGATGGCAGATATGCAAGAAGTAAAAAATGCTATTGAGGTATTATTAAAACATGGCTTGACCAAAAAGGACATTACTGTATTACATTGTAATACAGAGTATCCCACCCCCATGGAGGATGTAAACCTGAAGGCTATGAATACCATAGCAAAGGAACTCGGCGTACGGGTAGGATACTCAGATCATACATTAGGAATTGAAGTTCCGGTTGCGGCAGTGGCAATGGGAGCCTGTGTCATAGAAAAGCACTTCACTTTGGATCGAAATTTACCCGGACCTGATCATCGGGCTTCTTTGGAACCGGATGAGCTCAAAGATATGGTTAAAGCCATAAAGAATATAGAAAAGGCGATTTCGGGAAGTGGTGAAAAAGAGCCTAGCCGAAGTGAAAAAAAGAATAAGACAGTAGCCCGAAAAAGTATCCATACAACACGATCAATGAAAGCTGGAGAAGCGATAAAGGAAAAAGATATTATAGCACTTCGTCCCGGAGACGGTATTTCACCTATGGATTGGGAAAATATTATTGGTAGGAAGGTTAGCCGAGCCTATGCGGCAGCAGAAATGCTTGAAAGGAGTTCGTTGAAATGAAGGTAGGTGTACTTACAAGTTCGAGAGCTGATTTTGGAATTTATCTTCCTTTGCTTAAGAAATTAAAAGACGATGTGTTTTTTGAATTGAGAGTTATTGCTTTTGGAACACATGGTTCACCGTATCATGGTAAAACAGTTTCTGAAATTCAAGAAGCTGGTTTTGAGAATATTGATCTTATACAATCTTTGTTATTAAATGATAACCCAAATGGAATTAGTACATCTTATGGACTTACAGTGAATAAATTTGCTGATTACTGGTCTGAAAATACTTTTGACTTAGTCTTTTGTTTGGGAGATCGTTTTGAAATGTCAGCAGCGGTGCAGGCTGGAATTCCTTTTGGAGTTAAGTTTGCACATATTCATGGGGGAGAAACAACATTAGGTGCCATTGATAATATTTACAGGCATCAAATTACTCTAGCCTCTAGTATACATTTTCCATCTACAGAAGCATATAAAGATAAAATTGAGACAATTATAGGGTATGATGAGCATGTATATAATGTAGGTTCTTTAAGTTTGGATGGGATAGAAGAGTTCAAATTTTTAGAAGAAAATGTTTTTCGCAATAAATTTGGAATTCCTGACAAGCCGTACATATTAATTACTTTTCATCCTGAAACAGTAAACCCTGAGGCGAATCAAGAATATGCTTTAGAGATGAAATCTGCTATGAGTGAAATCAGTACTGACTACTTTTTAGTTATTACCATGCCCAATGCAGATACCAATGGTAAGATATTTCGGAATTCTATTGCAGAATTAAAGAAAGAGATACCTGAACAAATTCTTTGCATAGAAAACTTTGGGAAAACCAATTATTTCAATGCCATGAAGTATTCGAACTTCCTTTTGGGAAATACTTCGAGTGGAATTATTGAGGCTGCTTCGTTCGGAAAATATGTTGTTAATGTTGGTAATAGACAAAAGGGACGCACGAAAGGAGAAAATGTAATAGACTGTGAATTTGGAGCTAGTGATATCTTGCAAACTGTTTCAAAATTAAAAGATTTAGGTTCTTTTGAAGGATCAAATATTTATCGAAAACCAAATACGGTAAGGTCAATAATTGACACATTAAAAAATAATTATGCGTCATTATAAAGAACATTTAATACCAACAGAAACCCCAATTAGAGAAGCATTAGAGGTTTTAGAAAAGCTGTCTCATGATGCTATTTCTTTTGTAGTTGACAAAGATGATAGATTAATAGGGTCTTTAACCGATGGGGATGTACGTAGGGGTCTTATCAAAGGAGCTGGGCTTGATCAGCCGGTCGATGATATTATTCAATCAAATCCCAGGTTTATACGAAAAGGTGATCAGGACATTCAAAAGGTGATTGAGTACCGGGAAAATGATTTTAAAATAATTCCAATTCTTGATCATCAGGATCGCATCGTAAATGTGATTAATTTTGGAGAGCTAAAGTCCTATCTTCCTGTAGATGTGGTGGTAATGGCAGGGGGAAAGGGCACCAGATTGCGACCTCTTACAGAAAAAACTCCCAAGCCACTATTAAAAGTAGGGGATAAACCTATTCTTGAACATAACATTCACCGGCTAAGCTTATTTGGAATGGATGATTTTTGGATAACCGTAAACTACCTGGGGGAACAAATTGAAGAGTATTTTGGAAATGGGAATCAGAAGAACCTAAACATCAATTATATCTGGGAAGATGAGCCTCTTGGAACCATAGGCTCAGTTTCAAAGATTGAAAACTTTATTCATGATTACGTGCTGGTTACCAATTCCGATGTCCTTACCAATCTTGATTATGAAGATTTTTTTATTCGATTCATAGAAGAAGATGCAGATTTTGCCGTAGTCACCATACCATACAAAGTAGACGTGCCTTATGCTGTTCTGGAGACATCGAATGGACATGTGATGAATTTTAAAGAAAAACCTACTTATACGTATTACTCCAACGGGGGTATTTATTTAATGAAACGGGAAGTTACGGAGGGTATACCCAAGAATAGTTTTTACAACACTACCGACCTCATGGAAAGACTTATTGCAGAAGGCAAAAAGGTTCTGTCCTATCCATTGTCAGGATACTGGCTTGATATTGGAAAGCCGGAAGATTTTGAAAAGGCACAGGAAGATATTAAAACCATCAAGTTTTAAATGAAGCCATTAGTAATTATACCGGCACGCGGTGGATCCAAACGATTACCAGGTAAGAATATAAAACCGCTCAAAGGAAAGCCTTTAATTCATTATACCATTGAAGCTGCAAGGGAGGTTTTTGACGATTCGGTTATATGCGTTTCAACAGATGATGAATCCATAAAGAAAGTTGCAGAACAAACAGGAATCAGGGTGCCTTTTTTGAGGCCTGAGTCTTTGGCAACTGATGCTGCGGATTCAAGGAGTGTTCTGTTACATGCTTATAATTTTTATAAACAAGCCAGAAGCTATGTTGCTGATACCATTGTACTGCTCCAGCCTACTTCGCCTTTGAGGAATGGAACCCATATTAATGAGTGCCTAAAGCTATATGATGAGGAAGTAGACCAGGTTTTATCAGTAAAAGAAACAGATTCCAATCCTTATTTTTTGCTTTTTGAAGAAGGTGAAGACGGATACCTTAAAAAGGTTTTATCAGGAGATTTTACAAGAAAACAAGACTGCCCTACTGTTTATGAAATTAATGGAGCCATCTATATAATTAATACCAAATCTCTATTGTCAAGTGATACACTTGTATTCAGTAGAACAAAGAAATATGTCATGAATAAAGAATCATCAATTGATATTGATGATGAATTCGATTTTAACTTAGCTGAATTTATTTTAAGAAGATAACATGAATACAATACGAGTAATACCCCGACTTGATATTAAAGGTCCTAATCTTGTAAAGGGCATTCATTTGGAAGGCCTTCGTGTACTGGGGAAGCCCGAACATTTTGCAAAATATTATTACAAGCAGGGTGCAGATGAATTGATCTTCATGGATGTGGTTGCCAGCCTTTATGAAAGAAATAGTCTTCATGATATTATTTCAAATACGGCTAAAGAAATTTTTATACCACTTACCGTGGGGGGTGGGCTTAGAACCATTGAAGACATCAGAAACGTACTCAGGGCGGGTGCAGATAAGGTAAGTATTAATACTGCCGCCATAAATAATCCAGAAATTATAACCGAAGCAGCTCTTAAGTTCGGTTCATCAACTATTGTTGTGGCCATAGAGGCTATTAAAGAATATAAATCTGATAAATATTTGGCCTATACAGATAATGGAAGAGAATATACCGGTATCGATATTTTTGAATGGGCACAGAAAGTTGAGGAGATGGGAGCCGGTGAACTTGTTATCACTTCTGTAGATCGTGAAGGGACCGGGGAAGGCATGGATATTTCAATGATTGAGAAAATATCTGAGATGGTTGACATTCCCGTGATTGCTCATGGTGGAGTTGGCAAGAAAGAAGATGTAAAAGAGTTGTTTAATAAAACGGATGCTAAAGCTGTTTCATTGGCCTCGCTGCTTCACTATGACTACATCCATAATGGTTATGAAATCGGAGATCATCAGGGGGAAGGAAATATTGAGTTTCTAAACAGAAAAAAATCATTTCACACCTTTAAGGAATGTTCGCTTGATGCACTAAAGCAGTATTTGTTTGAAAATGAAATTTCAGTAAGAGTGGAAACCAATGAGTAAGAAAATAGCAATTATAGATTACAAGCTAGGTAATTTATTTAGCGTAAAACACGCTTGTGATTACATAGGTTTGGATTCAGTTATTACTTCGGATGCCTCATTTATATCAGATTCCGATGCATTGATTTTGCCGGGTGTTGGGGCATTTGGAGAAGGAATGAATCATCTTAACGATTTAGGGTTATCAACTGTAATCAAAGAAAAAGTAAGCGAAGGAATACCTCTTTTCGGTATTTGTCTGGGCCTACAAATGCTGTTTACAGAAAGTGAGGAATTCGGAAATTCGATGGGGCTTGATATTATAAAGGGAAAGATTTTAAAGTTTCCAAAGAACTATAAATCCAAACAGCTAAAAGTTCCTCAAATTGGCTGGAATAAAATACACATGCAGAATGAGACTCTATGGAATTCATCGTCTTTGTCTGGAATAAAGGATAGCTCTTTTATGTATTTTGTTCATTCCTTTTATGCAAAGCCTGATAACGATAGTGAGGTTTTGACTAATACCAACTATTGTGGCTTTGAATACTGTTCTGCTGTTTTTAACAACAGGAATGTATTTGCCACACAGTTTCATCCGGAAAAAAGCGGTGAGAATGGGCTCAGGATTTATAAGCAATGGGCAAAAAATTATAATTTATTACCATAAGACAAATTCAGAATAATGGGAAAGAAAGAAACATATTACGGACTACCAGAAGAAGTTAAGTTTTGTAAGCGATGTGTAATGTCTAATCAAAGACCGGCGTCTGCGGTGGAGTTTAAACACACCATTGACTCTAAGAAAACCACCATGAACTTTGATGAAGAGGGGATTTGTGATGCTTGTAGAATGGCGGAACAAAAAGAAAAGATAGACTGGGAAAAAAGAGAAGAAGAGCTTTTAAAGCTGCTGGATAAACACAGAAGCAATGACGGTAGCTACGATTGTTTGGTTCCCGGTAGCGGGGGGAAAGACAGTGCCTATCAGGCTCATGTATTAAAATATAAATATGGCATGAACCCGTTAACGGTTACTTGGCCTCCTATACTTTATACTGATTACGGATATCAGAACTGGAAAAATTGGCTGGATAGTGGTTTCGATAATATTTCATTTTATAGAAATGGAAAAATTATGAAACTACTGACAAAGCTATCCATAGAGAATCTTTTTCACCCTTTCCAGACTTTCATATTGGGCCAGAAGAATATTGGGCCCAAAATAGCAGCCAAGTATGGAATTAATTTGGTTTTTTATGGTGAGAACGAAGCCGAATATGGAAACCCGATCGCAGATAATGCAACTTCGTTAAGAGATAAGAGCTATTACACGTTTAAGAATATTGATGAACTGTATTTGGGAGGCGTTTCTGTAAAAGAACTGAAAGAGAAGTATGACGTTCAAATGCAGGATATCATGTCATTCCTTCCAATGCCTGTGGAAGAAATGGAACAGGCAAAAGTTGATGTTCGCTACCTGGGTTATTATCTCAAATGGACTCCTCAAGAAGTCTATTATTATGCTGTAGAAAACACAGGTTTTAAAGCAAGGCCATTCCGAACGCAGGGAACATACAGTAAGTATAATTCCATTGATGACAAGATTGATGATCTTCATTATTACACAACCTTTATAAAGTTTGGTATTGGACGTGCTACTTATGATGCGTCACAGGAAATCCGGAATAGGCATCTTACCAGAGAAGAAGGAGAAGCTCTTGTTAAGCGATTTGATGGAGAGTTTCCAGACAGGTATTTCGAGGAAATAATGGACTATTTAGATATGGATCCTGAATATTTTAAAAATAAATTAACAGATAAATTCCGCTCACCACATCTATGGGGTAAAGATAAAAATGATGAATGGAAACTTCGTCACAATGTCTGGAATGGTGGCCTTGAAGATTAATTTTCTAAACTAATCCATTGGAAACTAAACAGGTTGTTGACTATTTACATTCTCTTGAAAGAAATATTAAGCTCGCTAACTACGAGGTATCGGGATTTAATGCTTGGCCGATAGTTAGAGTTTTTTTAGGCCTTAACTTAGATAATTTTACGATTGCATCTGGTGGAAATGAAAATGCCAGCAGAGTGACTAGGTTATGGTCAAAGATTTATGGCTTTGTATCGTCGATATTTGATTTTATTAAGTTTGTTTCAGGAAAATATTCTGTTTCAAGGTCCAATAAAGACATAGTATTTATTACATATGGAGCTGCTCAAAAAAAGATAGGGTCTAAAGAATTAGACATATACATGTCACCTATTATTGAGAATCTTAAACATGATAAAAAGCATCTTACCTTTTTATACTCTACAAGACAGGCACTAGCAAATAACAAGAATGAGTTTGTTAGTATTGATGCTGTATTTAGGGCAATACGTCTGAAATCTATTTTGAAGTCCAAGCTTGTTTCTATGCCAACAGAGTTAAAAACAGAGTTGAAAGAAATAATTTCAAAAATGGACCAAGATGGGATTAATCATAGTCTTTCTTTAAAAAAGATATGGTTTAGAATTACTTTTATAAGATTATTGGCTGATTGGTTTAAAGAAGTACTTGAAAAAACCACACCTACTCATGTATTTGGTTCTAATTACTATGGTCTTGAGATGGCTATTAACCTTGCTGCAGATGAGTTGAATATAACCTCTGTAGATGTGCAACATGGGGTTCAGGGTGAGAATCACTTTGCATATACTGAATGGCAGAATATTCCTAGAAATGGATATGAATTGTTGCCAGATATTTTCTTGGCTTGGGACGAAAACTCAAAGGAAGTAATACAAAGCTGGGCTGGAAAGACTCGAAAACACCGAGCTGTTGTGGGTGGGAATGTTACAATAATTTCAAACTTAAATAATTCCGATGGCATTAATGATGTTGCTAAACTGAAATCAGATTGCAAAAATATTTTGATAACACTGCAGCCGGGAAGGCAGACTTTGAATTTTTATAAGAAATTAATTGATAAAGGAGACTCAAAGCTATGTTGGTGGGTTCGTCTACATCCAAATATGCTTAATCAACTTGAAGAGATAAGAAGATTCTTTGAAGATCATAGCTACAAAGAAAATATATTTATAGAAGAGGCAACTAATAATTCATTGTACGATATACTTATGCATATTGATTTACATTTAACGGAGACCTCTTCAGTTATTTTAGATGCTAAGTATTGTGATATAAAATCTATTTCCATTCATAAGTCTGCTAATTCTTTATTCAGAAAAGAAGTTGAAAATGGGTTTCTTCAATATGCAGAAGACGAAGAAACTTGTATTGAGATAATAAAAAAGGAAACGAAAAGAAGAGAAAAAAAAGCAGCCGTTTATTTGCTTGACAAACATACATCTCTGTTGAGAAATTTTCTTTTGTCCGAAGACCTCGCTTAATCTTTTCCATATAGTAAAAATAACCATTCATACTGATATGGGATTAAAGGAATCAATTCAAAAGCTAAAGAAAAGCACTCTTGCCAAAGATGCAGGTATATATACTATATTTAGAGTGGTTGATAAATTTATCCCCTTTTTGCTATTGCCCATCATAACACGTGAACTGGATCCTTCAGAATACGGAGTTTTTGTATTATTCCAAGCTCTTGCCGGTATAGCTTTACCTCTAATAACTTTGAGTGTAGACTCTTCAATTCTCTTAAATTATTTTAAAGTAAAGAAAGAGGAGTTTAGTAGTTATTTTTCAAGTGGCTATGTGATGTTAATTGGTAGCTCTCTTGCTTTTGGTGGGATATTATATGTGTTAAGGAATCCAATTTCTGATATAACGGAGTTCCCTGCAAGCTGGATCATAAGTATAATTGTTTTTTGTTTCTTTCAATTACATACGAGCTTAGCCCTGAATATGTATCAGGTAAAACGCCAGCCTAAAAAATACGGTATTTTTTCTATATCGCTTACGGCAACAAAAAATCTATCTATGCTATTTTTTGTTATCGTTTTGGGGTGGAAATGGCAGGGGATCATTGTTGGGTACCTTCTAAGCTATGCTTTATTTTTTCTAATCAGCCTCTACTTTTTTAGCATTCATAACTTATATTCAACAGTAATACGAAAAGATTTCATTGTTGATAATATAAAAGTTGGTTATCCACTTTCATTACACAGAATTGGAAGCTGGTTAGCTGATTCAGCAACTCGAATTATTATCGGCGGAATTTTGGGTACTGCTGCAACTGGATCTTTTGGAATCGGTGCTACCATAGGATTAATTGTTAAATATACTCAAGATTCATTTAATAAGGCTTTTGTTCCCTATCTTTTTGAAAAGCTAAATAATTTTAATCAGGAAATAGAAAATAAGATTGTTAAGCTTACTTATGGATATAATTTTTCTTTGCTTTTATTCTCTTCTATCACAGGTTTTTTGGGTTTGTTATTGATTGAGCCTGTATTTGGTACGGCATATTCTGAGGGCAAAGAGGTTGTATTATTATTGTGTTTAGCCTCTGCTTTTGATGGAATGTATAAAATGCATGTGAATTATATTTTCTATTCCAAAAAAACCCATTTAATACTGATTATAACACTAACAACTGGAACACTAAATATAATATTGAGCTATCTATTTGTTGAATGGTATGGTCTTAAAGGCGGGGCACTTTCATTACTGATAATCAATGTAGTGGGTTATTTGATCTCTTGGTATATGGGTAATAAAGTGTTCCCAATGAGCTGGTTTAAATTCTCGAAATAATATGATTATTTATTTCATCATACTTCCTTTTCTCTTCTTTTTGGTTTCAGTTTACCTGGGCAGGAAAGACTTTTTACTTACTGTATCCTTTATCTTAGGACTGCATGTCTTTTTGAAAATAACTCTATTTAAAATCATTCCTCATATAGCCTTCGCTAGTGGGATTTTCATAAATATTACCATAGTACTCTTATTTGTTTACTATTTATTATTTACCAGGCTATCAAAAAATAAATATCTGATCGTATACCTATCGTGTATTATAGGTTTATTTATGTATTTATTTGTTCTGGCTGTATACAGAGGGGATGACCCAATTATCTATATAGATTATGTAAAAAACTATTTCTTTAATTTTTTACTATTTACAATTTTCTTGTCAGAAAGAGTCAAAAAGAAGTATCAGGTAAGTACTTATGTAAACTTTATTGTTGTGTTAACTCTTATTCAAGCTTTGTTGGGGTTACTACAGTATTATATACCTGAGATTTCGGACTTCTTTAAGATAGTGACATACGAGAGATATGGTAAGACAGAATTAGCCATAGCTCAGCAATTTAAATCTGAGCAAGTTGTTACAGGAACTCTTTTGGCAATGCAAAATTTGTCAAGCTTTCTATTATTAAATATCATTTTTTTAGGTTGTATAAAATATTTTAAGATCTATAAGATAGGTAATTCTGTCTATTGGGTAATAATTTTCTCGATTGCAACTATGTTATTAACTGGTGTTCGGGCTCCCTTACTAGGTTTATTTATAAGTTTTTTTGCAATCTTATGGTTTGCTAATAAAAAACTATTCTTGTTTACAACTGTAATAGCCTTCGTTGTTTTGCCAATACTAGTGACATCAATTTCTTCCTTGATCGAGTATTCTACTACCGCTGCAGCTGGGAATAATTTTGAAAATCCGTTGATAAGGATATTAGGAATATTTGCAATATTTGATTCAAATTTGTTAGGGAATACTACCTTAAGCCGTTCTATGGAACTCATTCAATACCTTTTCCAAAATCCTATTTTTGGATTTGGACCAGGATTTATATTCTCTGGCTATAGTTTTTCCGATGCCTTTCTAATTTTGTTAACAATTGAGTTTGGGCTACTTGGGGTTTTCATATTGATTTTACCTTATATTATTACACTTAAAATAATTAAGAAAAAATGCACTGAAAAAGAATACACAGTTAGTGTAATTTTATTTATTACCGCCTTATCACAAAGTATAGTCAATGAAGGTTTGTGGACATGGTATACAAACCTTCAATTCTTTTTAATGATGATGCTTTTACTACGTGTAAACGTAAAAAATTTAAATTATAAGCTGAAACTTGCATAACTTTATGGATTATCAGATTTGTACATATTGTGTAATGGATACAACAGATCCTAATATTACTTTTGACGAAAACGGAAGGTGCCACCATTGTAAATCTTCAGAAGCTTTCTTAAAGTCTAATCGACTTTTAAATGATAAAGATTATAGAGAGAAAGCCTTAAAAACATTAGTAGAAGAAATAAAGAGAAAGCAAAAAGGCTCAAAGTATGATTGCATTATTGGAGTAAGTGGGGGGGTTGATAGTTCATATACGGCTTACAGAATTAAAAAGCTTGGTCTTAATCCTCTCGCTGTTCATTTTGATAATGGATGGAATTCAGAGTTAGCGAATAAAAATATCGAACATATTTGTGATTCTCTTGATATTGATTTGTTTACTTATGTAATTGATTGGGAAGAATTTAAAGATTTACAATTATCTTTTTTAAAAGCTTCTACACCAGACTCTGAGATTCCAACGGATCATGCGATAAAATCTTTGCTTTATCAACAGGCATCAAAATGGGGGGTTAAATATATTTTAACGGGACAGAATTCTTCATCTGAATCAATTTTGCCAAAGGCATGGTCTCAGGGTCATGACGATTGGAGATACATAAAAAACGTTCAAAAAGAATTTGGTTCAGTCAGATTAAAATCATTTCCGCATAGGAACTTTGCCAAACAGCTTTGGGACAGGTTAGTATATAATAAAGTGCAGTTTCTTAACTATGTTGAATATGATAAGAACAAAGCCAAACAATTTTTGATAGATGAGATTAATTGGAGAGACTATGGTGGCAAACATCATGAATCATTTTATACAAAAATATACCAGTCATATATATTGCCCGAAAAGTTTGGTTTTGATAAAAGAAAGGCTCATTTATCAAGTCTAATTGTAGCAGGACAAATTGACAGAGAAGAGGCTCTCAAAGAACTAGAAACCCCTTTATATGATTCTCAAGAACTAAAGAGAGATATAGAATACCTTTTAAGCAAATTTGATATCGAGAAAGAAGAATTTGAGGATATTATGAGCACTGAGCCTAAAACTTATTGGGATTACCCAAACTCTATCGGGGTATTGTTAAAAAGAAAACTTAAAAAAGTTTTGAAAAGGTAGAACGATGAACTGTATAGTTGATTTAGGCATCGGTAACGTAGGATCACTGCAAAATATGATAAGAAGAGTGGGTGGGGATGCTATAACCAGTAGCTCAAAAGATTCTATACTTGAGGCAGAGAAATTATTTCTTCCCGGGGTCGGTGCTTTTGATAATGCAATGAATAAATTAGATGAATACGATTTAATTGAAGTATTGAATAAAAAAGTTTTAGAAGATAAAACACCAGTTCTTTGTATATGTTTAGGTATGCAACTGATAACAGAAAAAAGTGAAGAGGGAGATCTTCCTGGTTTGGGATGGATAAAGGGAAGAGCAAAAAAATTTACTTTTACTGGTAAGGAGTTTAAAATTCCTCATATGGGATGGAATACCGTAACAGTAAAGAATAATCAAAGCAAATTGAACTCAGATGTATTGGAGAACTCCAGGTACTATTTTGTTCATTCTTATCATGTAGAATGTGAAAATGATGAGGACATACTTTGCACTGTGAATTATGGTAGAGAATTTGTAGCTGCTATCGAAAGAGATAATATATTTGCGACTCAGTTTCATCCGGAAAAGAGTCATAAATTTGGTATGGATCTAATAGAATCCTATTTAAAAATATAAGATGTTAGAATACAGAATTATTCCTAGTCTTTTGCTTTCAAACGGGGGATTGGTTAAAACAACAAAGTTTAAAAATCCCAATTATGTTGGGGATCCAATTAATGTTGTAAAGATATTTAATGCAAAATTAGCAGACGAGTTGGTACTTTTGGATATTGGAGTATCAAAGAAGAATCAACCACCCAATTTTAAGCTACTCAATAGAATAGCAAAAGAGGCATTTATGCCTATGGGCTATGGAGGCGGGATAAAAAAGATAAGTGAAATTGCTAAGATATTTAGGTTGGGTTATGAAAAAGTAATCATAAATAATCATGCTTTAACAAATCCTGAGTTTATTACAGAAGCAGCAAATAATTTTGGTTCACAAAGTATTGTCGTAGGTATTGATGTAAAGAAAGATTTTTTGGGTAGATACTTTGTTTATGATCATGTAAAAAAGAAAAGGGTTAAACTAACGCCAGTAGAGTTAGCAAAGAAAGCAGAAATGCTTGGTGCTGGTGAACTAATTATATATTCAGTAGATAACGATGGAGTAATGAAAGGTTATGACCTTTCATTAATTGAGATTATTAATAAGAGCGTTGATATTCCTGTTGTGGCTTTAGGAGGAGCTGGGAGTGTTGAGGATTTGATTGAGGTCTTATCCGTGGGAAATTCGGTGGCAGCTGGTGCTGGAAGTATATTTATTTATCGAATGCCACATAAAGCTGTGCTCATAAGTTATCCGGATAGAAGAGTAATTAAAGAGAAGATGGAGATCTATTCTGACTGAAATGGGAAAAAGTAAATCTGTTATTATTTCAAATTTTTTTGAGCCTGAATTTTCATATCAAGAAGTACAAATTGCTGAAACACTTCATAGGTTAGGCCATGAAGTCACTGTTGTAACATCAAACAGAAGTCAGTTTGATAAAAATAAAAGAATCAATGAAGATAATAACTCTTATAAGGTTATTAGACTCAACAAGATCATAAAACTTTCGACGACCATTTTTTTCGCATTCTATAAATATGGTTTATTGAAAAAGTTAAACCCCGATAATGTTATTTTGGTTCATCCAACTTGGGGGCTTCCATTCCACTTACTTAGAGCAATTCCAAAACAAGCACAAACTATTTCCTTATTTGGGGATTTGGAAGATCATAGCAGTACTAGTATTAAAGGAAGATTGTCCCGCATTTTATTTAAAAACTACTGGACTCGTAAAAGCATAAAAAAATCTGATAGAGTAATCGCTAATACAATGCAGACAGTAGAGATTTTAAAGTCAAAATTGAGAAATCCTAAAGATGCTAAGAAAATAGTAATGACTGGTTTAGGATATGATAAATCTATATTTAACTTTGATGAAAGCTTGCGTAAGGAATATAGAAAAAGACAGAACGTAAATGATAAAAAGGTAATAATTACTATTACAAGGATAGTTGAGTACAAACATATTTTTGAACACATAAAGCCAATATTAAAAGCAATTGAAAGAGATAAGGAATTGGTTTACGTGCTCGTTGGTTTTAATGATACAGCCTACGCTAAAGATCTGAAGAAAAAATTACTGGAGAGTGACTTTAGTAATCAGCTTATTTTGTTAGATTTTCAAGACCCGGAAAAGTTAAATGCGCTTTTAAATATTGCTGATGTGGGTTATTGGTACAGGCCCTCAATAAGTATCCAACAGGCACTTGGGACGGGGTTATTTGTGATGTTACCCACTTATAGTTACAAAAACACACTTAATCATTTGTTGGAGAATGAAGTGTCAGGATATTATTATGACTCTAATAGAGATCTTACAGAAAAGCTAAGTAATTTTAGTTTTGACTATGACAGAAAAAAAAATGAAGAAATAAATTATAAATTCTCTTACGAATATTTATTAATTAATAAAATTTTAAAGTAGGATTATTGACCCTGCTGAAAATCATTGAAATAGCCAAACAGAATATGGACCAATTAACACAAAAACTTAAAAGCGGCGAAATGAATATTAGTGAAGTGCCCTTTCCAACTGTTGGTAAGGGGAAAATTTTGGTCAGAAATTTCTACTCTGTTATTAGTTCTGGTACTGAAGGAAAAACAGTTTCTGATGCAAGAAAAGGCTACATAGCTAAGGCAAAAAGTCGTCAAAAAGAAGTAAGGCAAGTCATTGAAATGGTTAAGACAAATGGCTTGATATCCACCTATAAAATGGTCATGAATAAGCTGGAAGCTGATTCACCATTGGGATATAGTTCGGCTGGTGAGGTAATTGCAGTTGGTGAAGGGGTATCAGAATTTAAGGTTGGTGATTACGTTGCTTGTGGGGGTAATACTGCCAATCATGCTGATGTTATAAGTGTTCCCGTTAACTTAGCAGTAAAAGTACCCAAAGATGTAAGTCTAAAGCAAGCTTCATTAACAACAATTGCCGCAATAGCTATACAAGGTATTCGTCAGGCAGATCTCAAATTGGGTGAGAACTGTGTAATAATAGGGATGGGTTTGATCGGACAACTTACATATAAAATTTTAGAAGCCTCCGGAGTTAAGCCCTTAGGAATAGATATTTCAGAAGCGCAAATTCAGCAGGCAAGAAAAGCTGGAATGGAGAATGTTTTTAATAGGAATGCGAATGGAATTGTTAATAAAATCATGCTTCATACCAGAGGCAATGGGTGTGATTCGATAATAATTACTGCCGGCACTTCATCTCTAGATCCTGTTGAATTTGCTGGAGAAATTGCAAGACATAAAGCAAAAATTGTAGTAGTTGGTGCTGTTCCAACAGGATTTAGCAGAGCAAATTATTATAAGAAAGAATTAGACCTGCGAATGTCTTCTTCATATGGACCTGGGCGAAATGATTCAGATTATGAAGAAAAAGGCCTGGATTACCCCATTGGTTATGTCAGATGGACTGAGAATCGAAACATGCAAAGCTTTATTGATTTATTAGCTTCTAAAAGAATAGATATTACTCCACTTATTACCCATACATTTCCATTGATTGATGCACCAAAAGCATATGACCTGATACTCAGTAATGAGGAGGAATTTACTGGGATTGTAATAGAATATGATCAAAGTAAAGAACTTAAAAAAAGCGTTCAATTAAACAATAAGAGCTTTAAGCCTTCTAATGCCAATGTAAGTTTTATCGGAGCAGGTTCCTTCGCTCAAGGTACCCTCTTGCCTAATTTAGAGGGGCATTGTGATTTTTCTGGTATTGTAACTGGTAGTGGTACTACCGCTAAAAGTGTAGGTGAAAAATATGGTTTTAAATATTGTGCTGAGAACTCTCGGGAAATATTTGAGGATGAAAATACGAACACTATTTTCATTACAACCAGACATAATACTCATGCTGAATATGTTATTAAAGCCTTAAAGGCGAATAAGAATGTATTTGTTGAAAAACCATTGGGTATGAATGAAGAAGAGCTATTGGAGATAAAAAAAGCTGCTGAGGAAAGTAAAAATACTCATTTAATGGTGGGATATAATCGAAGATTTGCACCAGCCGTCAAAGAAATTAAAGATTTGTTTGAACCTGAACAACCTAAGTCTATCTTAATAAGAGTTAATGCTGGTAATTTGCCAAAAGACCATTGGGTTAATGATTCTGATATAGGTGGTGGACGAATAATTGGTGAGGCTTGTCATTTTGTTGATTTGGCAATGTATCTTTCAGGAGGAAAAATCATTAGTGTTTCAGCAGACTCTATGAAAGACCCGAACAATCTAAATAATACCGTTGTTATTAATTTAGAAATGGATAATGGCAGTATAGCTTCTATCAATTATTTTTCAAATGGGAATAAAAGTCTGTCAAAAGAATACATTGAAGTCTTCTCCGGGGGTATCGTTGCAAAGATTGATGATTTTAAAGAGCTAACTATTTATGCGGATAATCAAAAAAGAAAAAAATATAGAAATCAGGATAAGGGCCATAAATCTGAAATAGATGCTTTTCTTAAAGCGATTAAACAGGGTGAGAAAACGCCGATCTCTTTTGAAGAGTCTTATCTCAGTTCATTAGCTACCTGTAAGATTACCGAAAGTTTATTACACCGCAGGAAAATCATGATTTGATGGATATAAAAGAACCCTTGAGAAATCTTCAAGAGCACTTAGAGCATAATGAATATAGAGGGTATGACCCATATGATGCTTTAAAATCCCCTTTATTTAGGTTACCCATTTTTAAGAAGAGTAAACTATTAAGATTCGGAATACAGCAATTAGTTAAACGTTTTCCTTTTAACATTAGACCATTACTACTTATTTCTAAAGGTTTGAATCCAGTTTCGCTGGGTCTAAGTATTCAAGCTTATGCATATCTAATTATATCTGAACCTGATAAAAAAGATTTTTATATAGAGAAGATCAGATCTTTAGAGGAGGAATTAACTCATCTCATTCCTGAAGGTTATTCAGGAGCATGTTGGGGGTATGATTTTGATTGGGAAGCCAGGTACGCTAAAATTCCTGCGTATCAACCCACAGTAGTAGCTACAGGTATAATAGTAAATAGTCTCTATTCAGCTTGGAAGATCACCGGAAGGGAATCTCTGAAGAGATTGGTTGTGAGCTCAGCTGATTTTGTATTGAAGGACCTTAATAGGTCATATGAAGATGAAAAGCTTTGTTTTTCATACTCCCCATTTGATAATCAAAAGGTCTTCAATGCTTCAATGAAAGGGGTACGAATATTGGCCCAGGTTTATTCATTGACAGAAAGTGAATCGGCAAAAATGGTAGCCCGGCAAGCAGTTGAATATGTTATTCAGAATCAAAATCAAGATGGTTCTTGGTATTATTCTCAGGCCAAAAAAGGAAACTGGATTGATAACTACCATACTGGTTACGTTCTTGATTGTTTAAATGAATATATCGAATTATGTAAGGATCAAACATTCAATGAAAACCTTCTAAGTGGATTTGAATTCTACAAGCACAATTTTTTTTCTAGGAATGGTAAACCATCTTTTTATTCGGATAATATTTACCCAATTGATTGTACTTCTGCTTCACAATCAATTCTTACTTTACTCAGATTTAAGGAATATGACCTTGCAAAAAAAGTTGCCAATTGGACTATTGAGAACATGCAAGATGAAAGTGGCTATTTTTATTTTAGAAAATTTAAGTGGTACACCTTAAAAACTTCGTTCATGAGGTGGTCTAATGCGTGGATGTTTGCGGCTTTATCAAATTTACTCATGTACCAAGAAACTAAAATTATAAAAGCATAAGTTATTAGGTAAAATGAGGGTATTATTTCATCTTGGGCACCCTGCTCATTTTCATCTGTTTAAGTTTGTAATTAAAAAGCTCATTCAAAATGATCACGAAGTAGATATAGTAATTAAAGAAAAAGATGTATTAAAAAAGCTATTAGATGATTCAAATATTCCATATGAAAATATTTTGCCAGAAGGAAAATCTGCAGGTAAAATTGGCTTGTTCCAAGATTTAATAGTTAGGGGTAAAAATATTTATAGGTATTGTAAAAAAAATAATCCAAATCTATTGATAGGTACCTCAGCTGATATTTCATATTTAGGAAAGTTGTTAAAAATACCTTCGATCAATGTGAATGAAGATGATGCTAGCGTTGTGCCAATGTACGCTTGGATGGCCTATCCATTCGCAACTTCTATATTGAGTCCGGATTGCTGTAATAACGGAAGGTGGGAAAATAAAACGACCAAGTATCCAGGATATCATGAACTAGCTTATCTTCATCCCGATCATTTTAAACCAGATAAAAATGTTATTAACAAATACTTAAAAAAAAATAACAAATTTATTATTGTAAGATTTGCTGGGTTGACAGCACATCACGATGAAAATGTGAGAGGTATTAATGATGAGTTAGCTTCAAGATTGATAAAAGAGCTAGAACAATTTGGACAGATATTAATAACGTCAGAAAGAAAACTATCTGATAAATTTGAACCATACAGATTATCGATTGATCCATTGGACATTCATCATTTTTTAGCTTTCGCAAGCCTGGTTATTGGAGACAGCCAAACTATGTCGGCTGAAGCAGCGGTTCTAGGAACCCCATATATTAGGTACAATGATTTTGTTGGTAAAATTGGTTATTTGAAAGAATTAGAAGAAAAGTACGGGCTTGGATTTGGAATTACACCAGATCAACCACAGAATTTAGTTAATGTAGCAATTGAATTAGCCTCAAAAAATGCGAGTGGAAAAGAAGTTTTTGAAACTAAAAGAAAGTTAATGTTGAAGGAAAAGATAAATACTGCAGACTATTTATATAACTATATATCCAACTTTTTGTCAGACAATTAATTAAAAGAATACAATTTTATGTTGATCGATATAATAGCAGGAGCGAGACCTAACTTTATTAAGATTGCTCCAATCATAAAAGAAATAAAAAAAAGGTCAAGTGAGACTTCAAATTTGAAATATCGATTAATTCATACAGGGCAGCATTATGACAGAAATATGAGTGGAAGTTTTTTTGAACAACTTAATATACCTGCTCCTGATTTTAACTTGGAAGTAGGAAGCGGTTCCCAGGCAAGTCAGACTGCGGGAATAATGATTCGCTATGAGAAGATTTTATTTGATAGTCCAAGTGATCTGTGTTTGGTAGTTGGTGATGTGACTTCTACTATGGCTTGTGCAATAACTGCGAAAAAACTGAATATCAGAGTGGCGCATGTTGAAGGAGGAATTAGGTCGGGTGATAGAAGTATGCCAGAAGAAATAAATAGGCTGGTTACAGATTCCATAACTGATTATTTTTTTACAACAAGTGATGTTGCAAATAAAAACTTACAAAAAGAGGGGATATCTAAGGACCAAATTTTCTTTGTAGGTAATACTATGATTGATACACTTTTAGATAATTCTGATAAGCTTATTAAGCCTCAGGTCTGGTTGGAACAAAAGCTAAAAAATCAACAGTATTTGGTGATGACCCTCCACCGGCCTTCCAATGTTGACGAAGAAGAACAGTTGAAAAGGCTTATTAATGAAATTGTTACATCATCTGATGGATTACCTATTATCTTCCCAGTACACCCACGGACGCGCAAAAACCTCGAAAAAATTGGGATAGAGTACAACACTCTTCACTATGTAGACCCTCTAAGTTATCTTGAGTTTAACTATCTTGTAAAACACTCTAAAGCAGTTATTACAGACTCGGGAGGGATAACTGAAGAGACTACAGTTATGGGAATACCTTGTATGACCCTAAGGAATAGTACAGAACGCCCGGAAACCTGTTATATCGGAACAAATGAGTTGCTCGGAACAGACCCAAAATCTATAGCACCGGCAATGGAAAAATTATTTTCAGGAAACTGGAAAAAAGGTGGGATACCAGAAAAATGGGATGGTAAAACTTCAAAAAGAATTGTTAATTATTTAATAGGATGGATGTGATATTTTTTTATTGATAATAGAAGAAGGTTATATAGTAAAAAGACAATCCTTTATTAGAACAATCGGTTTTATTTAAGAACATAAATAAATTAATGTATCTTGAGTAATGGTTAGTAATCTAATCCGTTGAATTATTAGAAAATTTTATGAGAGGGTACTAGATTATAATTTAAATATATTATTCATATGTTAAACTCTTTACTGAATAATAATTGAAGTGAGAATTAGTAAATATGGAACTGAGTGAAAAAACTCTGAAAATTTCCAGGGTTGGTACAAAACAGAAAGGGGTCAATGAGTTCATCAAATCCTTAAATTTGGGTATTGATAGTTCTCAGCTTGAATGGTTTGATAGTACAGATAAAGATAAGATTCCAAATGCTTCAAATTCTTATTCTGGAATTGCCAATATTCAACCGATCAATGATATTCAAAGAATCAATAAATTTTTTGAAGAAGCGAATCACCGTTTAGAAAAAGGTAAATATTTTTTAACAGCGGTTGAGACTAAGGATACAAGAAAAAATAAAATTCTGAATAACTATCCAAAATTCATTGGTTATCCGGTATATGTATTGGATTTTATTCTTAAGCGGGTGCTTCCCAAAATATCTTTTACAAAAGGGCTTTATTTTTGGTTTACTAATGGTAAAAGCAGGGTTTTGTCTCTTACGGAAAGTTTAGGGCGTTTAACGTCTTGCGGGTTTGACATTATTGGATATCAGAGAATTGGTTATACCACATATATATTAAGTCAAAAGCAATCTGATCCTGCTTATGATATGCAACCAACTTATGGAGCTTTGGTAAAGCTAAATAGAATTGGTAAGGGTGGAGAATTATTTAGTGTATATAAACTCCGAACAATGCATCCATATTCAGAATATCTTCAGGATTATGCCTTTAAGAAAAATAGCTTACAACAGGGTGGTAAGATTAAGGACGATTTCCGGGTAACAACCTGGGGGAGATGGTTCAGGAAATTATGGATTGATGAATTGCCCATGTTTATTAATTTTTTCAAAAGGGAGATGAAACTTGTAGGGGTAAGACCGCTAAGCAGGCATTACTTTAATTTATATCCGGAAGACCTTCAAGAGCTTAGAACAAAAGTAAAACCTGGATTGGTGCCACCGTTCTATGCTGATATGCCTCAGACCCTTGAAGAGATCATTGAATCGGAAAGAAAGTATCTAAAATCCTACCTGGAACATCCTATTCGAACAGATGTTAGGTACTTTTTTAAAGCTTGGTATAATATTCTTGTTAAGAAAGCCCGTAGTAACTAGCTTAAGAATACATAATTCTCTCTCTTTGAAACATATCTGGTAAGCTTTCATAGCAGAAGTTCTTCGGTAGTATCTGCAGAATAAAATATCTTAAGGCATTGCTGCGAAGCAGCATAAGAATGGTATTAACCACCTCTGTCATTCTGAACGAAGCGAATGCGGAGTGAAGAATCTCCCTGAAACCAGCATTTGGGAATGTAAAGGAGATCGCCGCGTCGAAAGTGTTGGTAAGTAGAGGTCAGACTTGGCTTCCTCCTCGCAATGACGTACCAAAAACCGGTTTTTGCGAGGAGACCGCATTGCCGAATGCAGGCTCGGGTTGAATAACGACGAAGTAATCTCCCTCTCATGGCAACCAAGACAAACAACAACCGCGTCATCGCGGGCCCAGACCCGCGATCTCCTTTATCGACATCCCAAGTGATTAAGGAGATCCAGCATCTCCGTATTCACAACGTGCGGGATGACGGGGTGTAAAAGCCCAAGCAAGCATTTCGTGGCAAAGATTCTTCAGGAGTACCTTCATAATGGTTTTTTAATAAAAGACATTGCTGCGATAGCAGCATAAGAGAGGTAATAAGTGCCACTGTCATTCTGAACGCAGCGTATGCGGAGTGAAGAATCTCCTTGAATCGGCTCGGGATATAAATCAACGGCTATATTTTTATCAAGCAACAAGATCCCGGGCATTCGCCGCGGGATGACTTGCTGATTAAAACCTGTCATTGCGAGGAGCTCGGGTTTTTGAATGTAGGTTTGGGGTGCATAGCGACGAAGCAATCTCGAAGAAACGAGTTAAGGTGTTTATTAAAACCATGTAAGTAAAGTCTCTCCTTGAGAAGAAGAGAGGTAGGTGAATTGGTTTAGGATGTTGAATAATACCCTGATTGAATTGCGTATAACCGATGGACCGGGCGACCGATTTGCGAAGTCTCTTACTTGTGCTTGTTTTCTATTTCACACAAACCTCTTTCTGTCTTTCTCCTTCATAAGGAGAAGGGACGCCTCAATTTGCGATAGATTGATTAATCGAATGATCGATTAGTGAAAAAGCTGCCTGGTGTTCTATACGGCTGGTTAAAACAGAGTTGGTGGTAGAGAGAGTGCATTACTTAGAATCCTGATTTTCCCGATTAAAACGATTGGCAGGAGATGTGCAGAATAATCAAGGAAATCAAATAATCCCAAAAATCAGGGTTCAAATGGAAAGAGGTGAAATAAGCCCGGCAGGTATAGTCTATCTTGGCAAGGAAAGATTTAGAGAGGTCGGAGAATCGAATGGGGATGTAAATCAACGGACATACTTTTATCAAACAACAAGATCCCGGGCATTCGCCGCGGGATGACTTGCCGATTAAAACCCGTCATTGCGAGGAGTCTGAGTTGCTGAATGTAAGTTTGGGGTACATAGCGACGAAGCAATCTCGAAGAAACGAGTTAAGGTGTTTATTAAAACCACGTAAGTAAAGTCTCTTCTTGGTAAGAAGATATTTAAAGAGATCCGGGAATCGGGTTTGGAATGCACCCTCTCCACTTGTGCGATGGTGGTCAGGTTTGGTTGCCTCTGGCTATATTTACCCTCCCTACAATCCCCTCGGGAAGGGAAAACTGGAATTGTAAATCAAGCTTCTTAAAGAATGGAAATATCCTTACCTTCAAGCCCTGAAAATCAAACATTCATTTAGCCCAAAATAAATGAGCATCAGTAACCTTCTTCAAAAAATAGAAGATAAAGAGTACAAAATCGGGATTGTAGGATTAGGCTATGTTGGCCTTCCATTAATGTGGACTTTTCATCAACAAGGGATGCCTGTAATTGGTTATGATATTGATCAAAAGAAAGTAGATAATCTAAATTCTGGTATATCTTACATTAAACACCTTGGGTCAGAGATGATGGGGGAATTAGCCGGTTCCGAACGTTGTGATGCTACGTCTGATTTCTCCCGTCTTGATGAAGCGGATGCTATTCTTTTATGCGTGCCAACTCCATTGGATCATCACCGGGAACCGGATATGAGTTATGTGGAACAGACTACGGATACCGTATCCAAGTACCTGAGAAAGGGACAGCTGGTGATTTTGGAATCCACTACCTGGCCGGGCACTACCGAGGAATTAATGATTCCTATTCTGGAAAAAAACTCGGGGCTCAAAGCGGGGGAGGATTTTTACGTGGCTTATAGCCCTGAGCGGGAAGATCCGGGTAATCCCAATTTTAATACTGCCAAGATTCCTAAAGTGGTGGGTGGACATGGAGAAGAGGCGCTACAGCTGGCTAAAGCAATGTATGACACCGCTATTGTAGAAACGGTACCAGTCACTGATTGCAAGACAGCAGAGGCCGTCAAGCTTACTGAGAATATTTTTCGTTCCGTAAATATTGCTTTGGTGAATGAACTTAAAGTAGTGTATGAGGCTATGGGTATAGATGTGCATGAAGTACTGGATGCAGCCGGAACTAAACCTTTTGGATTTATGAAATTTACTCCGGGCCCGGGTTTGGGTGGACACTGTATTCCTATCGATCCTTTTTACCTGACCTGGAAAGCGCGTGAGTTTGAAAAACATACCCGTTTTATAGAGTTAGCCGGAGAAGTGAATACCAATATGCCTCAGTATGTGATCGATCAGACTATGCTGGCTATGAATGCCCATAAAAAAGCATTGAACGGGAGTAGGGTGTTGGTTATTGGTTTGGCCTACAAACCAGACGTAGATGATATGCGGGAATCTCCTACTTTCAAGATTTTTGATTTATTAAAGCGAGTTGGGGCCGAAGTATCCTTTTATGATCCTTATATTCCTGAAGTTCTCCCTACCCGTGAGCATGCGGAATGGACCGGCCATAAATCCATTGAATGGAACAGAGAGGTTATAGCTGAGTTTGATGCGATAGTTATTTCTACCAATCATTCTTCTATCGATTACTCCGAGCTTGCCGAGTGGAATGATTGCATCGTTGATACCCGGAATGCAATGAAGGGTGTTAAGCCGAAAAATGATAAGCATATTTTTAAAGCTTAGAAGAGTTGTTTGTGGTTAAATAACCGTAAAATTTCTTGTTTACATGCATGAAAGGCATTGCTGCGATAGCAGCATAAGAGAGGTAATAAGTGCCACTGTCATTCTGAACGAAGCGAAAGCGGAGTGAAGAATCTCTGGATTCGGTTTGGGATGTAAATCAACGGCCACATCTTTATCAAACAACAGGATCCCGGGCATTCGCCGCGGGATGACTTGCTGATAAAATCTGTCATTGCGAGGAGCCCGGATTTTGAATGTAGGTTTGGTGTGCATAGCGACGAAGCAATCTCCCTGGTATGGCAACCAAGCCAAACAACAACTTCGTCATCGCGGGCCGAGACCCACAATCTCCTTTATCGATAACCCAAGTTGATTATGGAGATCCCGGATCAAGTCCGGGATGACGGGATGTTGGGTAATGCAAAGATGATTTCCAGTACACAAGCGAAGGGATTCATCCCTTCGCGATCACAGAACAATGTTGACTGAATGTCCTATTCACGTCGAAGAATGATGGAGTCTTTTATAATATAGCGAGAGTGGAATAACACCAAGAGCGGATAAAGGAGCGAGGTAGGTTGACAAAAAATCCAGAATGTGTAAGAGCATCAGGTTTTGGGCTATATCCATTGAAAAAATAATGAGGGACCATAGTAGAATAAAACCGTGAGCAGAGATCAAAATTCCAAAAAACTTTGCGTCTGCGCCTATAAGAATGAGTCCGATTATACCGAGGAAAAAGAATGAACCAAAAGGTACTTTATAGAAAAATAGTTTTTCAACATCATCTTTAGTGTATTCAAAAACAGCCAGTCGAATGTCCAGCTTTTGGAAAGAAAGTCCCTCACTTTCATTTATAGACTCTATGAAATCTTCATCTACCTGAAACTGAAATACGGCTGTTCTCACAGGTCGGAGCAGATATATATGAAAAAGCACATATGCTGAAATTAAACCTGCCTTAATAAGATATTTTTTAGAGTTCATGAGCTGAAGAAATCAATATCCACTGTTTTGAAACGAAGAATACAATACCAACTTTAGTCCAAGTTTGAAAGTCATAAAACTTCTATATTTGTGCCCTTAATCAATACCATTAAAAATATTGAAAATGAAGATTGCCGTTGCCGGAACCGGGTATGTAGGACTTTCACTTGCTGTTTTGTTATCACAGCATAATGAAGTTGTAGCATTAGATATTGTTGAGGAAAAGGTAGAACTCATTAACAACCGAAAGTCTCCAATCACAGACAAGGAAATAGAAAAATTCTTTATTGAAAAGAAGAACTTGAATTTAACGGCGACCCTTGATCCGGAGGAAGCTTATAAGGACGCTGAGTATGTCATTATCGCTACTCCCACCGACTATGATCCGGAAACCAACAAGTTTAATACGAAGTCGGTAGAAGCAGTAATTAAGGAAGTGCTGCAGGTTAACCCGGATGCTGTAATGGTTATTAAGTCTACCATTCCGGTAGGATACGTTAAAAGCCTTAAGGAGAAGTTTAATTCAGAGAACATCATGTTTTCTCCCGAATTCTTAAGGGAGGGAAAAGCGCTGTATGATAATTTATATCCTTCAAGGATTGTAGTTGGGGAACAGTCGGAACGTGCCCGTGTTTTTGCCGATTTACTGATTGAAGGTGCAGAAAAGGAAGAAGATGAAATACCGGTGCTTTTTACTGACAATACAGAGGCTGAGGCTATCAAATTGTTTTCAAATACGTATCTGGCTATGCGTGTGGCATATTTTAATGAGCTGGATTCCTATTGTGAAACTCATAACCTGAGTACTTCACAGGTTATAGAGGGTGTCGGACTTGACCCCCGTATTGGTGATCATTATAATAATCCTTCTTTCGGATATGGAGGATACTGCCTGCCTAAGGATACCAAACAGCTTCTGGCTAACTTTCAGGATGTGCCTAATAATCTGATCAGGGCTATTGTAGATGCCAATTCTACCCGCAAAGATTTTATAGCCCGACAAATTTGGAAGAACGATCCCAAGGTAGTTGGGGTATATCGTTTGGTGATGAAGCAAGGCTCAGATAACTTCAGACAGAGTGCTATTCAGGGTATTATGAAACGTATTAAGGCAAAGGGAATAACCGTTGTTGTTTATGAGCCTTATCTGGAGCAGGAAGAATTTTATCATTCCATGGTAATCCGTGATCTTGACGAGTTTAAGAAAATATCCGAAGTAATTATTGCAAACCGGATGGTGGATGAAATCCGGGATGTAAAGGATAAAGTTTATACGAGGGACTTATTCGGGACGGACTAGGGAATATTGAATGATGAACATTCAATATTGAAGTTGTTCTTAAGAGCCAGAATATTACTTATGCCTGAAAGGCATTGCTGCGATAGCAGCATTAGAATGGTTATTAGTGGCTCTGTCATTCTGAGCGAAGCGTAGGCGGAGTGAAGAATCTCCTGAAATCGAATGATCGATTTGTGAAAAAGCTTCCAGGTGTTCTCTACTGCTGGTTAAAACAGAGCTGATGGTGGAAGAGTGCATTACTTAGAACCATGATTTTCCTGATTAAAACGATTCGCGGAAGAGATGAAGAGTAATCAAGGAAATCATATAATCCCAAAAAAATCAGGGTTCAAATGCAAAGAGGTCGGGAATCGAATTGGGATGTAAATCAACGGCCATACTTTTATCAAACAACAGGATCCCGGGCATTCGCCGCGGGATGACTTGCTAATTAAAACCTGTCATTGCGAGAAGCCCGGATTTTGAATGTAGGTTTGGGGTGCATAGCGACGACGCAATCTCGAAGAAACGAGTTAAGGTGTTTATTAGAACCACGTAAGTAAAGTCTCTCCTTGAGAAGGAGAGATTTAGAGAGGTCGGGGAATCGGGTTGGGATGTAAATCAACGGCCATATTTTTATCAAACAACAGGATCCCGGGCATTCGCCGCGGGATGACATTCAATAAAGCACGTCATCGCGGGCATAGACCCGCGATCTCCTTGATTGAGTATGGATGTCGATTATGGAGATCCCGTATCTCCGCCACGCTTCGTGCGGGATGACGAAATCTGTAAAAGAGGGGCTTTTCTTCCAGTACACAAGCGAAGGGGTTCAGCCCTTCGCTTAATTTGGATATGGTTGAATCATAATAATCGGAGATCCTGTATCTCCGCCCGCGATGACTTATCAATCAATTCCGTCGAATCTGGAAAATGGTGTTAGTGACGATAGCCGCCATAGATACAATAGTGGAGAATATTGCAATTCTCTCTTGCGGAGAGAGGCGTTCACGTTGTTCTTTTGGAGGAATGATTAGTACAGATCCTGGTTTAACCTTAGGATAAGATTTGAAGAATAAGAATTTTTTGGTACGATCCACCTCTCCATTGGCATAAACGATATATGCTTTTTTGGTATTCGCCTGTTCTGTAAAGCCACCGGCTGCACTTATATAGCTTCTGAAAGAACGCCGATCTTCATAACGGGCATTAATGGGATACAGTACCTCGCCTCTGATTTGTACAGTCTGTAATCGCTTGGGAATATTAATTACATCTCCCGGCTGCAGCAAAAGGTCGTATTCGGAATCGGGGTCGTTCAGAGCTTCCTGCAACTGAATACCTACTTTTGACAAAGATTCCACCTCTTCTGTGGCAACTGAATCCTCTAAATTAATATCTAATTCATCAATATCCTGGTCGTAATTACGGGTCAAAGAGGCACCTTCTACATAAGCGAAGTCTGTTGGTCCTCCGCTTTTATTGATTAAGTCACTGAGTCTGAAATCCCGCGTACTCAGGGCATATTCACCAGGGTACAGCACTTCTCCTGTAACACGAACTGTTTTCTGCACTTCATAAGAGGGAGACTTACGAACAAAAACCTGGTCGAAAGGTTTGAGTTCAACTTCCTCCAGTTTTTCGTCATAGGTCAGCCCGTTACCAATGTTTACGGTTATAATCTCCGCAATCTGATTATTCATTTCTCCTGTTTTTGTATCAGGTACCCGCCGGGCAATTTCTATATTATGAGGAGCTGCTTCTTCTTTGAAGCCATTAGCCTGGTAGATCAGGTCTTTAAGAGAGCTGTTCTCTACAAAGTCATAAGTGTCAGGATTTAGAACAGACCCACTAATTGTCACGGTTCGCTGTTCGCGTAAATCAAAAATTGACGAAATCTGTACTACATCATCCTTTACAAGACTAATTTCTGTAGATGAGGTGTCGCTAAGTAATCGCCCTAAGTTTACCGGAATGGCTTCAATGCTATAATCTTGCTGGGTTCTGTAAATCACAGCACGATCCATGAATGCATCACCCATAAGGCCTTCCGCATTTTCAATAAGTTCTGTCAGGGTAGGGTTTTCCTCCAGCTGGTATTCTCCGGGACGAAAAACAGGTCCCCTGATCGATACTTTATTCTCATATCGGTCCAAAATTCTGCCCACTGTAATAATATCACCTGACTGGAGAACAGTATTACCTTTTTCCGGATATGCGATATCAACAATTCTTTTTTCCGTATCCGTTTTGCGTTCCAGTTTTACTCTTTTCTTATAAGCAAACTGATTGAATCCTCCGGTATATTCCAACAGGTCATTGAATGTTTCTCCTTCAAGGGTTTCGAATAGTCCAATATTCTTGGTTTCACCTTTTACCGTAATTCGGTTTATATAAGGCTCAACTTTAATGATATCCTGATCTTTTAGAATAATATTGTCTGAAAGATCACCAGACACCAGGAACTTATAGAGGTCTACTCTTTGATGAACACTTCCATCCCGCAGAACCTTAATGGAACGATAACTTCCTTGCTTATTAGGCCCGCCGGCAGCATAGAGCGCATTGAAAACAGAGGATAGAGAGCTGAGCGTGTATGTTCCGGGAGCCTTAACCTCGCCAACAATACTCACTTTTATACTCCGGATATTCCCTAAAGTGACCTGCATATAAGTGGTTTTATTGGGTCCTTTTAATCCGGAATAAATATTCGAAAGCTTACTGGTCAGACGTTCTTTGGCCTCTTCAATAGTTAAACCGCTAACTGCAATTGGACCCACATTACTGATCTGGATGGACCCTTCAGGACTGATTACCAACTGGTAGGTGGTTTCCGCAGCGCCCCAAATATCAATAAAAAGTTCATCTCCCGGACCCAGGGTATAATTTTTTGGGGTAGCGATATTAAGTGAAGGTTCAAAAGATATACTCTGAGATGAGAAAATATCCGCCCCAAATACATCGGAAGTATCTCTTTGCATAGTATCTAAAAGAACATCCAGGGTATCAGGACTGACTCCTCTGGGTTTACTTAACTGGCTTTGTTGGAGGTTTCCGCTACGAAGTCGGCCTTGGTTGGAGGCTTGTCCACTATTTTCTAGCCCACTCATTGACGATCGTACACGATTAATCCTGGAGCGAAGCTTGTTTACTTCAGAGCGATTCATGCCCCGTGCCAAAGCGAGCGCCTCGACTTCAGAAATCGAAAGCCCTCTTTCTTGCATGCGTTCATATAGTTGCATGACTTGCTGGTCGCTTAAGTCATCAACCCTGATGTTTTCAAAATCAATGCCGAAGTTTTGTGCCTGTGCTGATATAGTTATTAAAGCTACAAAGAGGAATGTAGTTATACGCTTTAACATGTAATAGAATGTCCTTTTTGTGGGATATTAATAAGAATCGTAATGATAAGACTTTTTATAAGAAAGAGTAACAATAAAAAGAGTAAAATCAATAACTATAAAATAAGTCATTGTAGTTACCCTGAAGCCTTATTTAGCCAAATTTATGCTGTTTCTATTATTATTTTCACTTAGAAACCGTGATTTTGTTTCATGGTTTGAAATCAACAATTTCGTTACCACTAAACTCATTAATTTTTAACTCTATAAACGCTTTCCGGTTATTAATTGAAGTTTCTATTTACGATCAGATTTTGATGGAATAAAACTTTAATTCGATAAAAACAATGAACTAATTACCTTGAAAAATATTATTTGGCCATAAAAGAGCTGGCCATTAATCCTAATTAACCTCAAATAATTTTATAATTTTATTACTGCAACAAACGCTTTGAAATCTCTATCTTGAGAGTCTTAAAAAGTTTGAATCTATGATCTGGGAACAACCTTTATTTTTATGGCTGGTTATACTGATACCTGCATTCATTGCGCTGATCTGGTGGAAATCCCGCAGCCTGCGAAACAGGAAAAAGCAGTATTTTGGCAATGAATTATTTTCCTCACTTCGACAGGGATTCTGGCCACTGGGTAACCGGCTTAAAAACATTGCAATGTTAAGTGGCTTATTCTTCCTGATTGCAGCCCTTGCTGGTCCTAAGATTGGTACAGAAGTTCGGGAGGTAAAACGACAGGGGATTGATATGCTGGTTGCACTTGACCTTTCTGCCAGCATGAATGCCGAAGATGTACGCCCCAGCAGATTGGAAAAAGCTAAGTTTGAAATAAATCGGCTAATCGAAAGACTTCGGGGCGATCGTGTTGGACTAATCGTTTTTACGGGTGAAGCCTATCTTCAAAGTCCGATGACGCTCGACTATTCTGCTTTGCGTCTGTTTCTTGATATAGCAGATACCGAACAAATGCCGAGTTCGGCCACGGATTTTAAGTCGGCAATGGAGACCGCTCTGGAAGCCTTTAATGCCCTGGAAGAAAATGCTACCGAAGCGGCTAAGGTGCTGCTGATTATTTCTGATGGGGAAGATCATGGGCAATCCTATGAGGAAGCTTTGACCGCCCTGGTTGGAGAAGATATTTCGGTTTATACATTGGGAGTAGGAACTACAGATGGAACCACCATTCCCCTGTATGAAGAAGGAACGGATGAGCTTATAGGCTATAAAAGAGACAGTGATGGGAGGGTAGTCACTACGGTACTTCAACCCCAAAAATTAAGAAGCATAGCTAATTCTGCAAACGGAGAATATTATTCAATTGAACGTGGAAACGACGGTATCGATTCTTTTTTGGCTCGTATGGACGAGTTGGAGAAGGGGGAGTTTGCCAGTCAGGAGTATGCCGATTATAAAAATCAATACCAGTGGATGGGTGCTTTAGCACTACTTTTCTTATTTATATATGTGTTGGTTCCATCTTATTCCGGTTCAAGTAGCGAATAACATAAATTTTTGGAATGAGCAAAACTGAGAAAGAAAAGCTATTTAAAGAAACCGGGAAAATATTAAAAACCCGGGGTTTCGAGATTCAGGATTATGATTTTAATCGTCCCTGGGGAGGTTTTTTTGTGATTGATGAACAGCAAATCCAAAAGTTTATCGACATTTATTTTGATGATAAAGTTGGTATAAGCGATGTTAATATCTCGGGAAAACTAAGTCCTAAAATTCTTTTGGTTGAACCGGGAAAACGTCTCTCCTGGCAGTATCATCACCGCCGGGCAGAGGTATGGCAAGTGCTGGAAGGGCCGGTTGGTGTGGTGCGTAGTATGACAGATAAGCAGGGAGAGGTTCAGGAATATAAATCAGGTGATTTAATCACGGTAAAAAAAGGCGAACGCCACCGGTTAGTTGGGCTCAAAAACTGGGGCATCATTGCAGAAATATGGCAGCATGTAGATGCAGAAAATCCATCCAATGAAGAAGATATTGTTCGTCTGGAAGATGACTTCGGTCGTTAGCAGTTCTAATTTTAATATTCAATTCAGGCACACTTACCTTACCTACATTTATTCATGATTAAACTATTCATTACCGATCTTGACGGCTGTATTTCTCATCCATTTGTAAGTCCTGACTGGGAGTCTATCTCCAGGATTAAGAAGCTGAATCAGCGTAGCAGAAAGGAAGAGGAAATCCCGGCATTGACCATTTGTTCGGGCCGGCCATTCCCCTATGTGGAGGCAGTTGCCCAGTGGCTGGATGTCAATATTCCGATGGTTTTTGAAAGTGGGGGAGGCATGTATGACTTTAAGACCAATGAAATTACCTGGAATCCACATTTTGATGAAGAAGCTAAAACAGCTGTAGCTGAAATCCAGGATTGGATAAACGGAACCTTAGTTAAGAATTATAAGGGAACGTACCCAGAGTTTGCTAAATACACGGATGTGGGTTTGGTAAATCCGGATCCATCTAAAGTTGCGTTGATGCACGAGGAGATTTTGAACTACATTCCGGCCCGCTATCCAATGTTTGAAGTTCACGCAACAGATATTTCGGTAAATATTATTCTAAAGAAAGCCAACAAGGGAGTGGGAATCAAACTGCTTTGTGAACTCCTTGAAATTGATCTGGAAGAAGTGGCTTACATTGGTGATAGTAGCGGTGATATGCCAGGATTGAAGATAGTTGGAAAGTCATTTGCTCCTGTGAACGCAAAATCATTTGTAAAAGACACCGTAGATCATGTTACAGGTGAAGCAACTGAAGGTGTACTGGAAGCTTATGAACAAATCATTGTTTATAACCGAAGCCTGGTTTCTGCTTCATAATAAAGAAAGATCATTTTGCGCCGTATGTTGGAAATCTTATCATAAGATGAAGGAGTTAGGCTGCTAATGTTTTAACAAGATTACTGCCTTTGCAGGAATGACGAGGGTTGAATTTTGAACCATGATTTTCATGATTTAAGGATTGGCAGGATCCGCATAGATTAATCAGGGCAATCCCTTAATCCCAAAAATCAAGGTTTAAGAGAAGAGAAAGTTAGTTGATACTTTCTTGTCGCTCTTGCAGACTTTTCAATAGCTCAAAGTAATTCTCAATGAGTCGCTGATAGTCGGGGGAATACTTAGTAAAGTTGGGATCTTTCAGCCTGTTTCTGATTTGTTTTTCCAGCTCTTCCAGAGTTAGTTCAGGCGGTCGTGATTGCTCATATTCTTCAGCCAGAGAGCCTTTCCGTTTTTCTTCCTCTCCACGTTCTTGCATTGCCTGTTCAGCCTGCAGCATCCTTGATAGTATATTCTGCTGCCGTTGAATCATATTTGGGTCTGTAGAGCCGCCTCGCAGGTCGTTAATGGTATCTTCCATATCTTCAATCATACGCTCGAGCTCGCTGCCTATCCGGTCTCCGTTCATTTCTCCCTGCTGTTGGAGTTCCTGAAGTTGTTTTCGGATTCGGTTTTGTTGTTTGGCGATTTGATTCAGGCGCTCCATCTGATTCTGGTTCAATCGCTCACCCTGCATGTCATTAATAATATCCTGTAGCTGTTGATTAAGCTGCTGTTGCATTTGGCCTGATTGCTGAAGCTGCTCCATCATTTGCTGCATGCTCATTCCACCGCCACCGCCACCACTGCTTTGAGAATTCTGAAGCTGTTCCAGAAGGTTAGCGATCATAAAAGAAATATCATTAATTCCACCCAATGCCTGTCGTGATGCAACAGAAGATTGACTTTGATTTCGCTCAGACATTTGCTCCAAAGAGCGCTGTAAACGTTGTTCAACTTCCAACTTCTTCTTATTAATTTGGTTTGAAAACTGTGGGATTTCTGCAGAGAGCTTAAACAGAGAATCGGATACGGCTTTAAAAATCTCTTCTACGTTCCTTTGATTTCGGGCATAATTCACATAAGCCTGACTTCTGTTTTCTGTAGCTGAGGCCAGGGTCGTTAAATCCTCCTGCTCCAGAGAAAGATTCAGCAAGGAATATAGAACATACTGCAGACCGGCAATATTGATGTTCATTTGTTCCTGACCCATGTTCTGCATCATATTTCGGGTATTCTTTGCAAGCTGCTCGTACCGTTCTTGCCGGTTATTCTGCTGATTCTGAGACTGGTTGTTTTCTTGTTCCCGGGAATTTTGATTCTTTCCCTGTTCTCCCTGTTCTCCCTGTTCTCCCGATTTACTCTGAGACTCTTCAACTTCTTTCTTTAATTCTTCGCTAAGCTGTTGTAGTTCCTGCTTGGTCTTCTCCTGAAATTCATTGATCGTCTTTTTATTCTTGGAAGATGTGTTTTTGGAAAGGGAATCAACCTGGTTTTTGAGCTTTTCATTTTCTTTCAGGGATTGCTCAAGCTGCTGTTCCTGATTCTGTGCAGCTTCATTCGATTCACTCTGAGCCCGCTCTTCTTCTTTTCTGGCCATATCTTCAAACGATTTAGCCAGCTTATCGAGATCAGAATTCAGTTTCAGTTGTTTAAAAAGTTCAACGGTACGTTCCAGTCGCTCACGGTATAACTCTTCATTAAACTCCAGATTTTCCATGGCTTGGCGCAGCTGCTCGGGATTCATTTGTCCGAGTTGCTCCTGGAGTTTCTCCATCGCTTCCCGGAAAGCAGGGTCATCAATTTCCTTCATCAATTTCTGCAGCTCATCATAAGCTCTTTGTGTCTCTTCAGACAACATATTGTCCTTACTCATCTCTTGTTTGAGCTCTTCAAATTTTTGATTTAGCTCATCAATTTTCTTCTGAACCTCTTCCTGTTGTTTTTGAACCTGCTCTAATTCCCGCTTTTCTTCATATCCGGTATTTTCAGGGTTGTCTTTCATCCTCTCTTTGAATTCCTGATACTGGCGCTGTGTCTCATCAAAAGAATTTGAAATATCTTCCAGCTCCGATTCGACATCGTCTTCTTTCTTATCCACTTCTTCAAAGTAATCTACCAGAGAGGGAACGGTCAGCTTTAGCTTTTGAGAATTCGAAGATTTATATCCATTATACTGGTCGTTGTCACTTGCGGTAATCCAGAAAGTGAGTTCATCCTGAGGCTTTAACTCAAATAATTGCAAGTTCCAAACGAAAGGTTGCAGGGTTCCTTCCTGTGGTTTTTTTAGTGGGATGGAACCAGTGATAGGTTGTTCCACATAAGCACGTCGAAGTTCATAATTCAGCGAAGCCGATGTCAACCCGAAGTCATCAGTGGCTCTGTAGAGGAGCTCGATATTTGTAGGATTTACTTCGCGAATAGATTCCTCAGGCTCAACAAGCTCCACCAATGGATATTCATCAGCTTGAGGGGCTACAACAATTTGAAAGGGATTTTGATTGGTAAGTCCGTTTTCGTCTTCGATATGGAATCGCAGAGTATCCTGTTTATTAACCTGAATTTCATGACGGAAGGTACTGTCTGATTGCACATTCAAAGTCAAAAACCCTTCAGATGTTTGCATCTGAAGTAAAGAAGCTGTCTTATTAAGTTCTCCGGCAAGCTTCAGGGCAGATCCTTCATAAGCTCTAAGTTGTGAAATAGGGTAAGATATGATGGATGAATCAAGATCCGTGTAAACAGGTGGAATGATGGTTGCTTGCAGTTGACTAAATCGAGGGCGTAGCTGAACATCAGCAGAATAGAGCTCACTGTTGTAACCATCCATTTCTACATAGTACTGCAAATCATTGTTCAGATCTTGTGGAATGGACCGGAAAGAAGTTCCTGAAGCTTCCATGACACGTGTTCTGAATTCCTCCTCCACAGAGGTCTTTATTCGCAGACTCACATCTCTTGGAATGAGATCTCCGGTGAATTGAATCTCGACCTGAAAAGGGCTTCCTTGTTCCACGGTAACACTTCCGGGATTTACCGTGTACTGAAAAGGATTGGGTTTTGAATAAGATTTCCAAAAAGTAAGGGAGCGTTCAGCTGCAGAATTAAAATTGAAAGCAGTAATCCCTAGAACAATCAACGTGGCAATAGAAAGCGTTAGAAATCGGGAATAACCCTGGTAGACAGTAGAGTCTTTGATATATGCTGAAAGGGTGCTTTCCAGCCTTTGTGGTTCAATTTTAGATAGGTTTTGCAGGATAGCTGCATCCACCAAAGCCCGATTTCCGGAAGCTGATTTTTCCAGATCTAAAGTGTCTTTAAGTTCCGGGAAGTTACTTTTTCGGCTGAACTGCCGGTAAAATTCTTTAAAGGAAGTCTGATCGGAAGATGTAAATCCTTTCCAAAAGGCAAAAGCCGCAGTAAATACTAAGATTCCAACGGTCACCAGCTTGGTAGTTGCAGTAAGATAAAATACATGCTCGGTGATCATGAAAGCAGTAAAGCCCGCAAGCAGTATAAGTGCAGAACGTAATAATAAACTTACATTCTGTTTGGACTGAACAGATTGATAAGCTTGCTGAAGAAGCTCCTGAACTTGTGTACTTGATGTATGTTTATCAGAATTTGCCATGTACTACTATAAGAAAGAGAAGTATGTGATGAAAACTTCTTGCAAAACTATTTATTGCAGTCAGAGATCATTTAACGTGAGGTTTTCAGATACAGAAAAACGTCCATCTTTATGATCAATACGGATGATTTCCTGGTGGGCATCGTGCTCCAGGTATAGGTTCCAGTTGCTTTCAGCTGCTTGTTTTAGAAACGCATCTTTTTCACTCAGCGTTTGCACTGGGTACATATCATATCCCATCACCCACGGAAGAGGTACGTGAACATGTGTTGGCAAAAGATCTGCCACGAAAACGAGAGTCTTGTTATCACCTTCAATTTTTGGAAGCTGCTGGCCAATGGTATGGCCATCAACATTTACCGCAGACAAGCCGGGTTCATATTCATGATTCTCTTTTACCAAATTTAGTTTCCCGGATTCTTTTAGCGGATTGATATTCTCTGGTAAAAAACTGGCTTTCTCGCGGGCATTTGGACTGTTCGCATTTTCCCAGTGTTTTTTAACAACGTGATAAGTTGCGTTTGGGAAGGTAAGCTCAAGTTCATCTTCATCATTATAAAAACTGCTTCCTCCACAATGATCGAAATGAAGGTGAGTGAAAATAATGTCAGTTACATCCTCAAAAGAAAATCCGTGATGCGCAAAAGAGTTCTCCAGATTCTTAACACTGTAATCCAGCTGGTAAATATTCTCCATTTTATCGTTGAACTTAGTGCCTGCTCCATTGTCAATCAGGTACAGTTTGCCGGTATTGTTTGACTTGATGAGCAGGCATCGCATAGTCATTGGGATACGGTTTTTATCATCTGCAGGCAAACCACGCGACCATAATGTTTTGGGAACTACACCAAACATAGCGCCACCATCTAAGCGGAAGTCCCCGGTTTCGATGGTGTATATTTCAAAAGGACCTAAAGTAGTTTTTGATAAGCTCATGGACAGTTTTATTGGTTCAATTTGAATATAACAATCAGCGAAGAGTATTCAGAATGAGCTACCTTTATTTACAAGGTTAAATGGTTATTGAAACCTTACTTGTCATCCTGAGCACATAATATATTCAATCAAGCTACAACTGTTTAGCGCGAAGGATCTCAGAAGTGTATAGGTTAAGATGTTTAATATAATTTGAGATTCTTCGCGTCCGCAAAAAATGCCTTTTAATTATCGTGCCGCTCAGTATGACAACTAACGACCAGTAAATAAAAAAGCCCCGCACGATTGGCACGGGGCTTTTAAATTTTTGAAGGTTCCGGCTATCTAAAATGAGGGAACCACATCGTTTCTATACATGGTATCTAACAGGGTAATGATAACCATTAACAGGAAGAAGCAAACCGCCATAATAAGCAACATGGCATTAAATTTGACATCCCAGTACAGGTTCATGAAGAATGCCGCTACTAAAAATGCCTTCACAAGTGCAATACTCATCGCAGTGATGACATCAAATGGAGGCGGAATAGCTACAAATTTCCCAAATACTACGGTTAATATAGTAAGGAATAGTAGTGCGGTACCAACGGCCCAAAGCTGGCCTGCTGTAGAAACGTGATGTTCGTGATTATGTGCGCTCATAATATCTGTATTCTAAGTTCTTAGGTGGTGATAGTATCAATCTCTGTCATTCAATGAGATATAGGAGTGGAAACAGGAAGATCCAGATGAGGTCAACCAAGTGCCAGTAAAGGCCGGTAATCTCAACGGGGGTATAATATTCACTGCTGAATTCTCCTTTCTTCGCACGGAGATAAATCCAGTAAATAAGTCCAATTCCAACCAGCACGTGAAGAGCGTGAACTCCGGTTAGCATGTAATAAATACTAAAGAAGATGGCCGCTTGTGCATGTTCAAGACCTTCATAGGTATAGTATTCACCAGGAAAGATTCCCATCTCAAATTTATGAGCATACTCAAAAGCTTTAATCACCATAAAGATGACTGCCAGACCGATTGTAAATAGAAGATTGAGTTTTAAACCTTTCATTTGGTCTTTCTGAGCAGACCGAATCGCCATTGCAACGGTTAAACTACTACCAATCAGAACCACTGTGTTTACGGCTCCCCAAAAGGTATTAAGCTCGAGTGCTGCTTCCGTGAATAGTTCAGGATACCATGCTCTATAGATGATATAAGCACAGAATAATCCGCCAAAGAATAGGATTTCGTTTACCAAGAACACCCACATACCCATTTTTGCGGTATCAAATTGCTGATCGGCGTCAACAAAGTGATGCTGCACATGTGTGGGGTGTGAAGTCGAATGATTCGCCATTTACTTCCCGAGTTGTGTTGTTTGAATTTAAATTTTTAGTTGGATTCTACTTTTTGCTTAGCAGCAACTGCTTCATGACTTGGATCATGACCGTTATGTGAGTCTGCAAGTCCAAGCTGAAATTCTTCCATTGGCTTGTGGTAGTCATACGGTCCGTTGATTACAACTGGTGTATGATCGAAGTTGTGGAAGTCTGGTGGTGAAGTTGCCTGCCATTCCAGTCCACGGCTTCCCCATGGGTTTGAACCGGCTTTCTCACCTTTGAATAATGATACAAACAGGTAATATGCAATAAGTAAGAAGCCAACTCCAAGGATGTAAGATCCAATAGTTGAAGTTTGGTGGAATACGGTGAACTGATCGATGTAGTTGTAATATCGTCGTGGCATTCCCTGTGATCCCATGATAAACTGCGGGAGGAAGGTCATATTGAAGCCGATGAAAATAAGTGCAGATCCAATTTTAGCCTGAAACTCGTTGTACATCTTGCCGGTCATCTTAGGCCACCAGTAGTGGAGTCCGGCAAGCAGGGCAATCAGCGTTCCACCCATCATCACATAGTGAAAGTGAGCTACTACATAGTAGGTATCATGCAGGTGAATGTCGGCTGAAAGAGCGCCCAACATAATTCCAGTAAATCCGCCAATTGAAAATAGGAATAAGAAGATGAACACATAAATCATAGGGGTTTTCATCTCAATTGACCCCTTGTAGAGCGTAGCAATCCAGTTCAGAATCTTAATACCGGTTGGGATACCTACAAGGAAGGTAAGGAATGAGAAAACAGTAGTTGCTACGGCAGACTGACCTGAGGTAAACATGTGGTGTCCCCAAACGAGGAAACCAATGAAGGCAATAGCGAGTGATGAAAGCGCAATCGCCCAGTATCCAAAAATATGTTTCTTGGAAAAGGTGGTGATTACTTCTGAAATGATTCCAAAACCCGGTACAATCATGATATATACCGCAGGGTGTGAGTAGAACCAGAAGAAATGCTGGAACAGTACGGGGTCACCACCAAGGGCAGGGTCAAAGATCCCAATTCCCAGGAAACGCTCCATCGTAAGAAGTAAAAGTGTGATAGCTAATACCGGAGTTGCCAATACCTGAATGATACTGGTTGCATACAGCGCCCAGATATTCAGCGGCAGCTTACCCCAGGTAATACCGGGAGCTCGCATTTTATGGATGGTAGAAATAAAGTTTGTACCAGTTAAAATAGATGAAAATCCAAGTATAAAGACTCCCAGGGTTACCCAAATCACACTGGATGATGAGGTTGTACTGTAAGGAGTATAGAACGTCCAGCCTGTGTCAAGTCCGTTGTTCGCAAGAGCGATGAAAGTAAAGATGGCACCAATCACATAAATATAAAAACTGGCTAAGTTAAGCCTTGGAAAAGCCACATCTTTGGCTCCAAGCTGCATGGGAAGCACAAAGTTACCTAAGGCAGCAGGTATTGATGGAACCAGCACAAAGAATACCATAATGGCACCGTGCAGGGTAAAAAACTGATTGTAAGTGTCAGCTTCTATAAAGGTTTTAGCCGGTGTAAGAAGTTCGGTCCTGAGTAAGAGTGCAAGCACGCCGCCAAGCAGAAAGAAGAAAGCAACGGAGCCTAAATACATAAGCCCGATTTTCTTATGATCTACGGTCGTCATCCATGCCCAAAGACCTTTTTCATCGGTCAGATAAGTGTTTTTGGGATCTTCTGACGGCTTAAACCGCTTTACTTTTAATGTTCGTACGTTCCCTGAAGAGGAAGGTGTTACTTCAGCTGTTGCCATGTTATTCTTCTAACGTTTTAATGTATTCAATAATGTCGGAGATGTCGTCGTCACTAAGGCGACCCTCATAGCTAACCATTTGGTTTTGATATCCTTCAACAAGTTTTGCGCTTGGATCAAGAATAGACTCTCGGATATAGTTGTCATCGGCAGTAACTGTAGAGCCGTCTTCCATTTGACGCTCGCTGCCATACAGTCCCTGCCAGGTGGGTCCTATTTTGTCAGAGCCATCTACGGAATGACAAGTTACACAACCTTGTAAAGTAGCAAGCTGTTCGCCGCGTTCAACGGGAGTTCCGCCACCACCTGTTCCTTGCTCATCTAGCCAGGCTTGAAAGTCTTCTTCGGTGTGAACAATAACTTTAGCCAACATATCAGAGTGGGAGGTACCGCAATATTCAGTACAGAAAACCTGTGACTCTCCGGGTTCTTCAGCCTGAAACCAGACATAAGTATAACGGTTGGGCAGTACATCGTGCTTGATTCGGTAATCAGGTACAAAAAAGGAGTGGAGTACATCCTGAGACTGCATTACCAATTTCACAGGCCGACCCGCAGGTACATGTACTTCATTACCAACCTGAGCTCCGGTTTCATATTTGAATGTCCAGCCCCACTTGTAGGCAGAAACCTGAATTTCGTAGGCATTATCAGGTACGGTTTTAAGATTCAGCCAGCCTTTGTATCCCCATCCAAATACAACAAATACCAGTAAAAGGGGAATTACCGACCAGGTAATTTCCAGGGTGTTGTTGTGGGTAATAAGAGGTGTTTTGTCGTCTTCTGATTTGCGCTTGTACTTGATTGCAAAGTAAATCATTGCAATGGTGACACCGGCAAGAATAATAAAACTGACGATGTGGATGAATGCCATCAGCGCATCGGTACTTGCTCCCGTCATCGGAGATTTAAGCTCCGGGAGCATAAAATCGAATAAACTGCCCATTAGTTAAATTCAGTTTTTGAGGTTGGTTTTTTGCGTTTTTCGCGAAGCCAAAGCACGCCGAGGAATATACCGAGAATAATCAGTGTAGCCAAGCCGCCAAGCTTCATAATATTAATTGCTACCGGCGCATAACTGCCGGAATCCGGATCGTATTGATAACAGTACATCACCAGTTTGTCGACGGTGTTACCAATCTTTCCATCTGCAGATTCATATAAGGCACTGCGAACATTGAATGAGTCGTAGGAGATGCCGTACAAATAACGGGTTATCTTTCCTTTCGGACTCAGGAGCATGATTGCCGCACTGTGGGCAAACTCTCCGGTTTTTTCAATTTCTTTGTATTCAAATCCAACAGCTTCAATTACCTTGTCAATCTGGTCTTTTTTACCGGTCAGGAAATGCCACCCGGCTTTAGTGGTGGAATCCATTCCGGACAGGTAATTTTCTTTCGATTTCGCTGCCAGTTCAGCATTTTCCTGTGGGTCGATACTGATTGAAATCACAATAAATTCTTTGCCAGGTTTCCAGGCCAGCTCATCAACAACATTTATTACCCCATCAATTACCAGGCCGCACAACATAGGGCATTCATAGTATAAGGGGTTCAATAAAACAGGTTTTCCTTCCTCCAGTAAATCACCCAGAACAACACTGTCACCTTTTGATGTAGCAAACTTGGCATCAAGAGGGATAAAATCTCCCAGATGTTCATCGATACCGAGATCTTGCAGCGCATCCGGTGTTTCACGATTTACCTGCGCATTGGCAGATTGTGAACTCAGAAACACTGCAAGCAAGCTAATTGCTAACAGTGTAAAACGTCTCATAATGTTGATGGTTGTCAGTCTGTGGCTATTTTACTAATAGCACTGTCAATAGGAATTCTGTAAATACCTTCCTCAAGGTTAACAACTCCAAAGCTGTTCAACTCTTGATCTTGTTCAGCTTTTAATTCTTTTACTTCTGAAAAGGTGCTTTGGCTTGAAACCTGTTTTTGTGTTTCAAAAAGGCTGTATTGAGAAAAATAAACTAAACCGATAACAAAAATAACAACGAGTGCGGTCCCAAGGGTAGACCAAAATATCAATTTGTTGTAATTGAGTGTATCACTCATTACACCGTGCTCAACAGCACCGGCAAATTCTTCGTCTTCGGTCGTGATATCAACTTCTTCAACGTCACCTTCATCCGTATGGGCCGATTCGGTCGTGAAGATTTGAGAAGCTTCATCCTGAAGCTGAGCTGCCCATTCAATTACATCATCTTCTGAAACGTTATGCTTTTGAGCGATCTTCTCAATTACAGAACGCCCTTGTGCAACAGCTTCGAGTGCTACTTTTGCTTTAAATTCTGAGCTATACTTTTCTGACATCGGTAAATTCGATTATTGGTGATACGATTTGGAGAGGCAGTCTTCCAGTTTTGGATCGTTCTTCGGAACCATATCGTGTTGCTTGAATTTGTTGAAGAACAGTCCAAAGAAAATACCTCCCAGTCCAAGGAAAGTAGTGATATCCATCCAGCTGAAGTGAATGCCATGCTTAAACAAGACCGGCATTGCAATCCAGTAGATTTCTGCAAAATGAATAATGAGTACTATTGCCGATACAATACCTAAAACAGTTCGATTCTTCTTGGCTTCACGATTTAAAAGAACCAGGAATGGCAGTGCAAAACGGAAAATCAACAAGCTGTAGGCAATGTACTTCCAGCTACCTTCCAGGCGGTGGAAATACCATAAAGTTTCTTCGGGTAAATTCGCATAATAAATCAGCAAAAACTGACTGAACGCGATGTATGCATAGAATACAGTGAAAGCAAAGAACCATGCTCCTAAATCATAAATATGCACCTGTCGGATGGTGTTTTTAAGAATGCCTTTACTCTGCATAAAGAAAATGAGCAGAATCATGATTGGCCAAAAAGCCTGGAAACTAATAGAAAAGAAATACACGCCAAACATGGTAGAGAACCAGTGAGGGTCAAGCGACATCAACCAGTCGAAACTTGCGAATGCAATAGACAGGGCAAACAAAGGAATACCAGGGGCGCTCACTTTTCGAAGCAGGCTGGTCAAACCCCAGTCATTAGTTTTGTCCATCTCTACAGAAACCTTGTGGAGTTTATAACCTAAATATCCCCAGATTGCGAAGTAGATAAACTGACGGGCAATGAAGAAGGGGGTATTGAGGTAAGCTGATTTTCCTTTGAGGATTTTGTCGGCCATTACAGCATCTTCATGGCTCCAATGGTAAAGGTTATGAATTCCGAGTATTACCGGAATCACAAAGATCGCCCATATCCAGATGTTAGCAGTAAAAGATTCAGAAATTCTTCGCACCAGAACACCCCATGAAGAGCGAGTGATATGATGCAACATTACCATCAAAAGAGCTGCAAGAGCAATTCCGGTAAAAAAGACAAAACTAACCAGGTATGAAAAGAAAAACTGGTCAGCATCTAAAAAGTAACCAATAAGGCTGGCAATCAGGCCAACGGCACCAACACCGAAAAGGGCACGAGGAACTTTGCTGTCGGCTGGGAATTGTAAAGAATCTGTTATTGTAGGCTTATGACTCATTGTGTAAGTGTATTAAGCAAAGTTCTTAGTTTTCAGATAAATTTTTGATGTAAAGCACAATGGCTTCAATTTCATGATCAGCAAGGTAGCTGTAAGAAGCCATCACTCCCTGTGCATAATCCACAGGTTTCTTCGCTTCAGGGGCAACAATTGATTCACGGATATAATCTTCATCTTTAGTAACAGTGATTGTTTCACCGTCGGCAGTTATTACCTCACCTTCGCTACCAAACAGTCCGGCCCATGTTGGTCCAATACCACCGGGTGCACCATCTTCATTATGACAGGCCGCACAGCCGTTAGCTGTAATTACTTCTTTACCAAGGTCGACGGTTGGTTGAGGCGCATCTTTAGGAGCCCGTGTAGCTGTAATAGAATCTTGTCGTGCTTTTTCTTTGGTGAATTCTTCCTGAAGGGCAGACAGGTCAACCGGATATTCCTGAATTTCCTGTTCAGTAACATTCTGGCTTTCTTGCAGGGCACGGATGTAAGCAACAATCGCCCATCGGTCTTCAACAGGAACCTGAGTAGAATAAGAGGGCATGGTTCGTACACCGTTGTAAATAGCTGAATACAATTCCCCATCCGATAAATCTCTTACCCTTTGATCATGATAAGAAGGAGCAGGAACGTATCCGTAATTTCCTTCCATGATTATGCCATCTCCGGCACCGGTTTGTCCGTGACAAGGTGTGCAATAAATTTCGTAGCGTTCCTTCCCGCGGTAAAGGAATGATTTGGTCAGATCAACGGGGATATAATCAATAAACTCTCCGTTTTCATCGACACCCTCATAATAGGCACGATCGGTTTTAGCTAAACCTCTTGCAACGGTTCCTTCTACCGGCTGACGCATAGAGCGTCCATCGGCGAAAAAGTTATTTTCCTCTTGTGCTTCTTTTCTTGGCTGCTGGTCCATATTCATATTTGGGTGAATAGGAGGCTTTTCAGAAAGCTGTCCCTGGCAGGCCGAAAGAGTGATTCCGAGCGCAAAAATGCCCGCAATCTTAAACATTCCTTTAATGTTCATTCCTGGAAATGATATTTGAGTATTCGTCTTATTCATAAACTTCCTCAATGTGAGTAGCACCGGCTTCTTCAAACAATTTCTTCACTTTACCAGCTTCAAACATATCGTCTTCAGCTTCAATACAGGCAAAGAAACCATCATCAGTAGCTTTCTTAAATCGCTCAACGTTGAAAAGAGGGTTGTTAAGTCTTGGGAGTCCGTTTAAGAAAAACATCCCAAAAACAGCTCCAAAAGAGGATAAAAGTACCGTTAATTCAAAAGTGATTGGCACCCAGGCCGGAGCGTTAAAAAATGGTTTTCCGCTGATATTCATTGGATAATCCATAACCGCCATGAAGTACATCATTGCCAGTGCGCCGAAAAAACCAATAAAAGCATGACCCAGTACAATCCAACCAAGCTTGGATTTTTTCAGCTTCATAGCTTTATCCATTCCGTGAATCGGGAAAGGACTAAAGGTATCGAACTTGCTGAATCCTGACTTTGACATTGTTTTGGCAACATCAATCAGTTCTTTTGGATTTTTGAACTCGGCTATAATGCCGTATAAATCATTCTTTTCTGTTGTACTCATAATCTTAAACCTTCTCAGCTTGAGGTTTCGGTACTTCTACTTTTGGAGCTTCAAATTCTTTGGTTTCTTCGTCATAGTTGTGAGGATCAGCCAAAGGAATTACAGCTTTAATTTCTGCAAGGGCAACCATTGGAAGGAAGCGCAGGAACAGCAGGAACATGGTGAAAAACAGACCAAATGTTCCAACATAAGTTAATACGTCCCAGATAGTTGGGGAATAATAATCCCAGCTTGATGGCAGGTAATCGTTTGCCAGTGAAGTTACCGTAATTACAAATCGTTCGAACCACATACCGATGTTCACCACAATGGAGATGAAGAAGGTGAAGCCAACGCTGCGGCGTAATTTTTTTGACCAGAAGAACTGAGGAGACAACACGTTACAAGTCATCATAGCCCAGTATGCCCATGCATAAGGCCCGGTTGCTCTCAGAATAAAAATCGCTTTTTCATATTCAACGCCACTGTACCAGGCGATAAAGAATTCCATCATGTAAGCAAAGCCTACCATGGAACCGGTAACCAGAATCACAATATTCATTTTCTCCATGTGATCATCGGTCATAATGTCCTTCATTCCGTAGATCTTGCGGGCAACAATCATCAGGGTAAGCACCATGGCAAAACCGGAGAAAATAGCACCGGCAACGAAATAAGGAGGGAAAATAGTGGTGTGCCATCCCGGAATCATAGAAACGGCAAAGTCAAAGGATACAATGGTGTGAACCGAAAGTACCAGAGGAGTAGCTAGTCCGGCCAGAATCATATAAGCTTTCTCGTAATTCCACCAGTGGCGGTTTGAACCGGTCCATCCCAGAGAGAAAATACCGTAAGCCACTTTTCTGATTTTATCGGTAGCCCGGTCACGGATAGTTGCAAGGTCAGGAACAAGTCCCACATACCAGAACAACAGGGAAACGGTGAAATAGGTAGAAACAGCAAACACATCCCAAAGAAGGGGAGAGTTGAAGTTTGGCCACATCGCCATTGAGTTTGGAACTGGGAATACCCAGTAAATCACCCAGATACGACCAACGTGGATAGCAGGAAATACCCCGGCACACATTACGGCAAAAATGGTCATCGCTTCCGCAAAACGGTTAATGGCTGTACGCCAATCTTGTCGGAAGAGAAATAAAATCGCAGAAATCAGGGTTCCGGCATGACCAATACCAACCCACCATACAAAGTTAATGATGGCCCAACCCCATCCAACGGGATTATTAAGCCCCCAAATTCCAGTTCCTTCCCAGATCAGGTAGCCAATGGCGGCAACCATAACAAAGAGCAGGGCATTGGCAACGATCATGCACAAGTACCATGCTTTTGGAGTAGGGCGTAAATTTATATCGGTAATCAGTCTCGTAAGGCTCGAAAAGTCATGATCGCCTTTTACAAGAGCGGGTTCCGGTACGTATTGGTATTTACTCATGTTTTGGATGTATTCCTGATTAATATCTTAAGCCAAAGCCGGGTTTGGATTCGTAAGTTTAGCCATATAAGATGTTCTCGGACGCGTGTTAAGCTCCTCAAGCATCTGGAAGTTTCGCTCATTGCGCTTCATTTTCGCAACTTCGCTGTTATCGTCGGTTAAATCACCAAAGTAAATGGCATCGGCAGGACATGCTTGCTGACAAGCAGTTTTAACAGCGCCATCTGCTGGTTTAGGTGAACCGGTTTTGTTCTTGGCTTCAATTTTTGCACGATTTACGCGCTGAGCGCAATACGTACATTTTTCCATGACACCACGGAAACGAACGGTTACTTCCGGATTCATCGCCATTTGGATGATATCAGGATCGTCGCCCGAGGTTATATATTCTTTTGGATAGTTGAAGAAGTTGAAACGGCGAACTTTGTAAGGACAATTATTTGCGCAGTAACGAGTACCGATACAGCGGTTATATGTCATTTGGTTCATACCGTCGTCACTGTGGGTTGTTGCCGCAACAGGACAAACCTGCTCGCAAGGTGCGAGTTCACAGTGCATACAAGGAACTGGTTGATGAACCGCTTGTGGTGAATCAGCATCATCACCTACATAATAGCGGTCATTACGGATCCAGTGCATCTCACGGCCGCGTTTCACCTCTTTTTTCCCTATAACGGGGATATTGTTTTCAGACTGACAAGCAATCACACAAACTCCGCAACCAAAGCAGGAGTTCAGGTCGATAGCCATTCCCCATTGTGGTTCGTAATCGGGATAGGTTTGCTCGTCAAAGAGAGAGATAGGCTGATCTTCGCCCATTTCTTCGGCTTCTTTCATTCCGGGAACTTCATAGGTATGAACCGAAGCAAAGGAAGCAAAGTCTGGGTTTTCTTTGTATTCAGAAATCGAAGCCTGACGATACATATCTCGTCCTTCAAGGCTGTGATGATCCTGAACACAGGCAATTTCGTAGGTATCACCGGTCTTGGAAACGTTGGCGGAAGCATACAGCATATTGCTTGTACCTCTGAGTGGATACACATCCACGCCGCCAGCGGTATAATCGATGTAAGAACTGGCAACACGGCCAATTCCTTTTCGCCCATAACCAGTGGTTAGGGTAATGGCGTCGTCAACATGTCCCGGCTGAATCCAGGCTACAATATTGATCGTTTTGCCATTTACAGTAATTTCTACAACATCATAATCATCTTGTCCGGCACTGGCTTCTTCAATCCCTAAGCTTTTTGCTGTAGCAGGACTCATAAGAGCTACGTTATCCCAGGTAACTTTCGTCATTGGGTCAGGCAGTTCCTGAAGCCAGCCAAGGTTTGCATAACGGCCGTCATATAATGTAGCATCGGGACGAATAACGACTTCCATTCCCGAAGTTGAAGTTACATTCGAGGTAGCACGGTTCATTGCAGAGGCAAAACCTGAGCTTAACCGAACATTGACTTCATTGAAGTTGCCGGTTGTGTCAATTCCATCATGCAGGATATTAGTCCATCGATTATCAAAACCGGATCGGTAATATCCGCGGAAGGTATTTCGTACCAGATCATAGCCGGAAGTCATAGAACCGGATACGATAGTATTTAAAAACTCAATTTCACTCAGACCTTCATGTAGTGGTCGGATTTGTGGCTGAATCACAGAACGTGCTCCGCCAAAAGAGTATCCGTCTCCCCATGCTTCCAGGAAGTGTGCACGATTAACGTGCCAATTTACTTTTTTGGAAGTCTCATCCACATAGTCAGATAGGCTGACTACAGTTTCAACATTAGAGAGGGCATTTTCAAAGTCAAGATCAGCTGGTGCGGTAAATACCGGGTTCACACCAACCATTACAACGGTGTCGATGTTACCCGCTTTCATTTCAGAAACAACATTGGCAAAAGCCCGGTTGCTGCTTTGCTCGTCAAGATGCGGTACTTCTAAATAATGAACGGTGTTGCCCGCATTACCTAAAGCTTGGTTGATAGCTGCAACAGCGGCATGTGTTTCAGGCTTATGCTGGCTTCCCAAAGAAAGCGCAGAACGTCCGGCATTAGCAGCCAGTTCGTCAGCAAGAACAGTGATCCACTTGTGATCAGAAAATTCATTTGTATAACCATTGAACGCACTCAGTCCATTAATACGGGTTGAAAGTGCAGCAGCCAGGGCGTAGGTAAATGCCTCCATTTGGCTGGCTTTGATCTTCAGTCTGTGATCCGCATAAGAACCGGTGAGCGAGAATGAATCCTCTACTGAGTAAATTCGGTTCATCTCGCCATCAGTGCCGGTTACTTTTCGTCGGCCGGATACTTGCTTAGCGTATTCAACATTATTTGGATGTGTCGAACTCATGAAGTCATCATTCAGAGAAACGATGACATCTGCATTTTCAAAATTGTAGTGGGTTCTTAACCGGCCGCCAAATGCAATCCGGTTACCTTCTAATATATTGTCTTCACCGAAAGGCTCGTAGGTAACCCAGGTTGCATTGTTAAATTTCGAAAGCGCCTGCTCCTTGATGTTATTATAAGTAGGAGAGGAGTTTGCTTCAGAAATAAAGGCAATGCGCTGACCAGTATTTGCGAAATGAGAGTTGGCAAATGCTTCAAAGTCAGCAGCGGTAGATTTATTACCATTATATAAAGGTGACTTGGACCGATCAGGATCGTAAAGCCCAAGAATGGCTGCCTGATTATAAATGCTGGTTCCGCCACGGCTGGCCGGGTGCATGTCATTACCTTCCAGCTTGGTAGGGCGGCCTTCATGGTTCTCAGCAATCAAACCAACCAGGTTACCCTGAACCGGCATTGCTGTTGCATAATATAAAGGTACGCCGGGAACGACATCCTCAGGCTGCTTGGAATAAGGAAGAATTTTTTGAACCGGTCGGCGGCAAGCGGCGAGTCCGGCCAGAGCTACAGAAGCTCCCATCACACGTAAAAATCCACGACGTGAAACACCATCCGAAAGTTCGGTGGCGTTTTCAGGAAACTCGCGTTCAGCAAATTTCTGGTATTCCTTATTATTGGCTAGTTCGTTTAAACTCTTCCAATACGTAGTTTCTTTCACTTCTTCACTCATCTGTCGATCTGTAGATTCTAAATCATTCATTAGTAATGGCAACCCTGGCAATAAGTTGGAGCATGAATATTCTTTTTATCTACCAGTTCACGGCCTATTTCTAACTGGTTTTCAACCTGGTAACCCATAGTTGTAACTTCATCAACCGGACGGATATACTTCTCTGGTTCGCGGTGACAATCCAAACACCAGCCCATGCTGAGCGGCTCAGACTGATACACCACTTCCATTTTATCAATTCTGCCGTGGCAACTTTCACAACCAACACCCACATTGGTGTGTGCAGAGTGATTGAAATAAGCATAGTCAGGCAGGTTGTGCACACGAACCCATTCAATTGCTTTTCCGGTCTCCCAGCTTTCCTTTACAAGCTCAAGGTTTTCTGGATTTTGTACTTGTACCTGGTTGTGACAATTCATACAGGTTTGTGTGGCAGGGATATTTGCCTGCTTGGAGTCGAAAACGCTGGTGTGGCAATACTGACAATCGAGACCAAGTTGGTCTACGTGTATTTTGTGACTATAAGGAACGGGTTGTTCCGGAGCGTAGCCAACGTCAGTATATTCTGGAGAGAAGAAGTACCAAACACCAAAAATAATTGCGTTCAGTACCACGATTAATCCAATTAAAATTTTTCGGGGAACCTGATTTGTCCACTTGGGGAAAATCTGCGCCATAAAGATTGCTGATTTAAGTTTACGTATAGAGCAGGATTGCTCCCGTTCTGAAGCCGGGCAAATCTATCAATTTTTTCAATCTAAATTGAAGAAAAAGGACGGAAAGTCTTTTATTTAAAACTGTTCTAAATAGTTTAACCCAAACTCTGGTCACACCCTAATGATGTGAGGCCGAAAAGATAGTATACATTTGGCAAAAATGCCGAAAAAGGAATGGAAAAAACTCACCTTTTGGTAAGGCATCTTTTAACTTTGTCTCGCAAACATATAGAAGGGAAAAAATTTGTCTGGAAAATTTACGCTACCTGAATCATGAAGAGTTTTAGAACAAATTGGTGCGAGGGAGAAAACTTGAAGAACTGTATGTTGATGTTGATTTGTTAGAAACATGTGCTGGGGATTAGGGATTTGAAGCTGGTGCTTCCGGGAGGGGGTTACGCAGCCGGAGCTATGTAACCAGCTATTAATATTTAGCAAGTTGCCATGAAAGGGAGATCCTTCACTTCATTCCGCTACGCTGCATTTCGTTCAGGATGACATTGTTATTAATAACAACGAATAAGCCGCCGGTGGCGGCTTTGGGTAATATCCCCACCCATGTCATACTGAGCGAAGCGAAGTATCCCCTTTTCATGGCTGATGCTCGTTTGATCTCGTTCCCAACTCCCAAGTTGGGAATGCCTCTCTGGACCACCCGGTCCAAGTAAGCAGCTAAGAAATTGTTCATCGTCCCGAATCAGAACGTTCAGAGCGAGATAGAATAAGGATCAAGACTATCCGTGCAATCTGGGTCATCTGTGTTCCATTCCTTTTCGTTTTTTTAGAGCTTTAGTGGCAGACTATCAGTCAGATCAGTGTATGAGGTGTATCGCGCGGTATGCCTCTAATTTTTGCTGAAAGGCATTTAACTTAGGGATAATGGAATAGCTGTGGAAAGATTAAAACCTATTACACCCCGGCTGATAATACTCTTCACTTAATTCACCATAGAGAAATAAATCTGGATTCTCAAAAATCGAACGTTTAGAAATCTTATTCCTTTCTTCAGGATCTAAATAGAGCTCGGTTCCATCTTTTGAAACAAAACTGCTGCTGGTATTAATAAACGTACAGGGTTCATAGAAATCGTTTACCGAGGCAACTTTTTCAACACCGGAATCTATACTTATCAGATAATACTCTTCACTACATGTTTCGAGGCAGTTACTAATAAGCAGTGAGTCGTTACTCACCCAGGTCAAATCATCAAAATCGTTACCTTGAATTTTATAATTGCTGCCATCTGTCCAATTATTGTCATTTTGTATTAGAAAGTTAATGTTGATTTCACAACTTGGGGTGGTTTCAACGACGGCTAATTTATCACCATGGAGAGAGGGCAGTACAAAGAATGATTGGAAATCACCTATTTTGTCAGCACATAACACTGTTTCAGTTGGCTTAAAAGTTTGTATTAACTCACCTGTTTCACTGTCAATCATATGAAAATCAGCGTTTCTTATCCCAGCGATAACATACTTTTGAGATTTCATATAAAAGAGTGTGCCGGCTTGCCCCTGTATGTCAGATACAAGTAACGATTTACTTTGAAGTCCGCTATCCATCATGTAAATGCTGAAAGACCGATTGCGAGAATCTCCCCCTGTTGGCCAATGTTCTTTAAACTCGTAGCTATTTAAAATATAGGCGATATCCGAGTTATCATCACTCCAAACGGGACTAAGAATTTGGTTTCTATGTTTCCAGGAACCACAAGAGATCGTAAAAAAAATCACGAAAAGTATAATAAGAGTGGATTTTTTAGACATTTCGTCACCCCATATATTTAAGTAAGAAAAGAAGACGCTTTTCACATATTAATCACTGGATATATTGAAAACAACGAAAACCAACTTTAGATGAAAATGCGATGGATGATGAACCGATTGACCGATTTGTGAATGGAGCCTCAACTCCACGTCCCGACGCAGAGCGTTCGGAACGAGAGTGAAACAAGGGTTAAAAAGATAGCCTTGTAACCTAATCCAATTCCTGCGACCAACCGCGCAACCTGTGCCATCTCTTTTCAGGTATTAGAGCTTTTGTGGCAAATTAAAATCCCAAAAAAAGGAACCGAAAAAACTCACCTTTTGGTTTAGCATGTCTTAACTTTGGCTCGCAAACATATAGAAGTAAAAAAGACATGCTTGAAAAATTTACCTTACCCGAATCCTCACGTATTTTAGAGCAAATCAGTGCGAAGAAAGCGATTGGGTTAATAGCCGGACTGAGTTTCGTTGCCGTACTGTTTCTGTTTTGGCTGATTTATTTTAAAGAGGGAGCGGAAGCTCCGGTGCCGTGGATTAAGAATTTATCGGCTGTAAATGCGGGATTGAATTTCCTGAGTACCATCTTTTTGTTGCTCGCCTTTCGTGAAATTAAGCGCAAAGATTTTCAGAAGCACATGCGGTTTAACCTTGCCGCTTTTGTGACCTCATCATTATTTTTGGTGAGTTATGTGGTTTACCATCATTTTGTGGGGGATACCAAATTTATGGGAGAAGGATTTATCCGGCCGGTCTATTTCTTCATATTAATAAGTCACATTGTGCTTTCGGTTTTTGTAGTTCCGCTCGTTCTTTCCAGCTTTTACTTTTCGCTAAGCGGAAAATTCAAAACCCATAAAAAAGTCTCCCGGTGGACCTTCCCCATCTGGCTGTACGTGTCAGTTACCGGCGTCTTGGTATTCTTTATGCTGAGAATCTGGGGATAGAAACTTAAGAACATCGAACAAGGAACATCGAAAGTTAAACGTTCGGTGTTGGAAGTTCCTTGTTCGATGTTTTTCTGTTCAAAAGAGAATTCATTAAAACTTTACAAAAGCCGGGTATCATCATTTCATAAATCTATGAGGAATGATGAACACCGAATTAATCAGAAAGTATAATATTCCGGGTCCGCGTTACACCAGCTACCCAACCGTTCCGTTTTGGAATAAGAGAGGAATTGCTATTGAGGATTGGGAATCTACGCTGATCAGTTCTTTTGTGGAAAGCTATGCCGATGGGATTAGTTTATATATTCATCTTCCATTTTGCGAAAGCCTGTGTACTTTTTGCGGCTGTCATAAACAGATCACCAAACGACATGATGTTGAAGCCCCGTATATAAACACTGTTTTAAAAGAGTGGCAAATATATCTCGATTTCCTTCCTATAACCCCCCGGATCCGTGAAATTCATTTGGGGGGTGGAACTCCCACTTTCTTTAGTGTGTCAAATCTGGAACGACTCATCAGCGGAATATTAGACCGGGCAGAATTAGCTGAAGACTATCAGTTTAGTTTTGAAGGTCATCCCAACAATACGACCAAAGAACATTTGCAGTCTTTATATAATATGGGATTCCGAAGGGTATCCTATGGCGTGCAGGATTATGATCCACAGGTACAGTTTGCCATCAATCGCATTCAGCCTTTCGAGCATGTAAAAAGGGCTCACGATTGGTCAAGAGAAATCGGTTATACTTCTATTAATCATGACCTGGTATTTGGGCTTCCTCATCAAACACTGGAAAGTGTTGAGGATACCATTCAAAAGACGAATCAGTTACGCCCCGACCGTATTGCCTTTTACAGCTATGCGCATGTGCCATGGATGAAGGGAAATGGACAGCGCGGATTTAATGAAAAAGATCTTCCGAAAGACCATGAAAAACGTGCGTTGTATGAGTTAGGTAAACAAATGTTTTTTGATCATGCTTATGAAGAAATAGGAATGGATCATTTTGCCCTGTCTTCTGATTCGTTGTATGAAGCGATGAAAACCAAAGAATTACATCGCAATTTTATGGGATATACGTCTGGTTCAACCAAAGTGCTTATTGGGTTGGGGATGTCGGCCATCAGTGACAGCTGGTACAGTTTTGCACAGAACGAGAAGAAACTTAGTGACTACCAGGCGAGGGTGGAAGAAGGAGAACTTCCCATATTCCGTGGACACCTGCTAAGTAATAAAGACCTGCTGCTACGCGAGAACATCCTTAATATTATGTGTCGGTTTGAAACAGAATTCGAAGGAAGTTCTCATTTATTCGAATTGATACGTGAAGATTTGCAGGACTTATTATCTGATGGGTTGGTTCAAATAAACGGGCGGAAAGTAACGGTCACAAGAGCAGGAATTCCATTTGTTCGGAATATTTGCATGGCTTTTGATAGAAAACTTCAAGAAAGTAAACCAAGAGAAAACCTGTTTTCCAGAACCGTGTAATTAACGAGAGATAGAAAAATCTTCATTTAACCTTAACGAAACTAACGTATTCTTTAAAAGCTGAAATTAATAAAGGGATTGTTTGATGACATCGTTAGCAAAAAATTCAGGAATCTGGCAATGGGCCATGTTCAGTTTTGTTTTAGCCGGCTTAACTGGCTTTCTGTTTCGCTTAGGTTTTGTACAACCACTACCAGCCGATCTGAACTTTGAAAATATGAGGCATGCCCACTCACATCTCATGTTCTTTGGCTGGGCTTCATTACTGCCGCTATATTTAATCAAGCTGGATATAGTTTCCGGGTATCACGCAGCTTTTGGCGTTCGGCTCATGAAGAATGCGCTCTGGTGGATAGTGATTTTCGGATTGCTCTCGTACCCGGCTTTTCTGCTTTATGGATATAAACCCATCATGATTGGTAGTGCTTCCCTTCCATTATCTGTGATTTTTTCCGGGATGGTTATGATTGGCTGGTACGTATTCATGGTTGGATATCTGATTACCCGCCGAAGAAAAAAAGGGTATCAGCCAAATGTATTTTTTGATGGAGCATTAGTTATGCTTTTCGTGAGTTCGCTGGGTGCGTGGGCTGTTGGCATAGTTCAAATGGCAGATGTTGGAAGCGTTCTGCTGTCTAAAGCATTGACCCACTTTTTCCTGTCAACTTTCATAGAAGGATGGATCATTTTGCTATTAATGGGGTTGATTACAAAAGCACTCTCAATTGAAGAAGATGATTTTGTGGTTCCACCTTCCGTTTTAATTGGGTTGATTGCAATCGGCGCACCACTCACATTTCCTTATGGAATCTCAGAAGGCCTGATCAACTTTGATTTATCGGTAGCTGCCCGGACGGGAGGCATCCTTATTGCTGAAGGAGTTTTGTTATTTGTGTATTCTGTGATTAAAGGCAGGCGCAAAAATATCTCAATCTGGATCTGGCCACTCCTTTTTCTAGTGCTTAAATCCGTGATGCAGGTAATAGCCTCGGTTTCACCCATGGAAATGTGGCTTTCCGATCATGGAATACGGATTTTATATCTTCATACTATTCTGCTTGGCGCCTTTACAGTCGGGATTATCTGGTTTCTGCATCAAATGTCGATCATGCAAAAGAAATACTTCTACTTTGTGTTACTATCTGTAGTTCTGTTATTGATGAGTCTTGTACTGATGACCAGTCTTTGGCCTGAATCTCTGACGGGATTATGGATATATGATGCCTTAGCTGTAACGGCTGTTCTGCCGGTAGTTGCTGTATTATTATTCTGGCTGAAACTGAAAAGATTAGTAGATGAAGAACATCACCCGGCAGAGGCTATTGGGAGAGAAGTTGTTCTATAAAGTCTTTCAGCACTACGGTACTATTATGTTCTTCATCTTTTGAGGCAAACACGAAAGTGACTGTATCTTCTTTTTGAATGATATCAATAAGCTCTTGAATAGCTTCAGAGCCAAATAGTTCTTTCCGGTATCGGTCTTTGAATTCTTCCCATTTGTCATGGTCATGGTCAAACCATTTTCTTAAACCAGGGCTGGGGGATACTCCCTTCATCCATTGGTCGAGTTTAGCCCGTTCTTTGGAGACACCTCGCGGCCACAAACGCTCGGTAAGAATTCGGTAACCATCTTCCTCAGATGGTTCTTCATACACTCTTTTTAGCTTAATCATGACTGGATCTCTTTGGTCTTTTCTTTAATCTTCTGTTGAATATCCAGTGATTGAATGGAACCGATAGCCGCTTCAATTGCTCCTTCCATGCAAAGTCCGCTCATAGAAGCATCCATGAAGCCTTCCTTTGCGGCTTCAATGCAGACATTTCTGATAAATTCGATTTGCTCGGTGCCAGGAGAAGCTGAATGCTTTTTTTCTTTTTTATTCATAACACAAGAAATACCTGAGTTTACATTCCATTATATGTAGTTTCAAAAGTCTTCATTCGTTACTAACGGTACATAAATTAATGGATAGAATAAATGCTTTCGCTACTATGTGGGTTAAAGAATATACCGAGCTTAAAACAGGACAAGGTTTAAGCCCGACACGTAAGGAACCAAAATGGTGAAATTAGTTTTAAAACTTCAGTAAGCAATTCGTTCGAACTTAATAGAAGTCTATTGAGCTCCCTTCTTAAATAATCGTAATTGTGAAAACATATATTCATGGAATTTGGAATTTATACTTTTGTAGAAAACACACCTGACGCCGAAAGCGGAAAAACGTTACATCCATCAAAACGGCTCAAAAATTTGATGGAAGAAATTGAACTGGCTGATAAGCTGGGGCTTGATGTTTTCGCTATAGGGGAACATCACAGAGAAGAATATGTTTCGTCCTCTCCATCAACATTGTTGGCCGCGGCGGCTTCGCGAACGAAAAACATCAGACTGAGCAGTGCGGTTACGGTTCTGGGATCGGAAGATCCGGTCAGGGTCTTTCAGCAATTCTCTACGATTGATTTGTTGACCGAAGGACGAGCAGAAATAATGGTCGGCAGGGGATCGTTCATCGAATCTTTTCCTCTTTTTGGGTACGACCTGCAGAATTATGAAGAATTGTTTTCTGAGAAACTAAAATTGTTGATGAAGCTACGGGAAGAGGAGATAATCACCTGGCAAGGCAAGCACCGGCCTTCTATTAATAACAGGGGAGTATATCCTCAGCCTTATCAGAATAAAATGCCCGTGTGGAGGGCCGTTGGGGGAACACCAAAATCAGCTTTTGAAGCCGGAGCGATGGGTATGCCGATGGCTATCGCGATAATTGGGGGGCAACCGGCTCAGTTCAAACAGATGGCCGACCTGCACCGCCGCGCTGCCGAAGAACACAATCAACCCAAGCCCGCATTGAGTATAAACTCCCACGGGTTCATTGCAGAAACCACACAGGAAGCTGCTGACATTGCTTTTCCTGCTTTTAAAACCACCATGGATAAAATCGGAAAGGAGAGAGGATGGCCTCCGATGAGCCGGCAGCAGTTTGACGCATCGATTACTTTGAAAGGAGCTAATGTAGTTGGAAGTCCGCAGGATGTAATTGATAAAATCATGTATCAGCATGAGATCTTTAATCACGACCGCTTTCTGCTTCAGATGAGCGTAGGCAGTGTTCCTCATGAAAAATTACTGAAGTCGATTGAGCTCTTTGCCAAAGAAGTGGCACCGGCTGTGCGCGAAAAACTGGGGCAGGGATCACCAGCGTAAGGTTAGTTTGCCAAGTTGGTCTGAGCTTCCAATTGTGCTCTTCGGTTCTTTAGCTCTTGAGAAGCTTTTGCATAACCGCCATCAGTTCCATCAACAAAGTGGATGTGATTGCTCTGGTAGCTCCTGACGTAGCAGGTAACCATAGCAGCAAAGGATGAATGAACGCCATACACGATGTGTCCTTCACTAAATAGATCTTCAAGATATTGTGTCATTTCCATCCGCTGTTGAATAGTTCCGGAAGCGACAAAACGGAGCCCGTCTCCAAATTTTTTATAGTCGGCATGGCGAACCAAATCGGGTTTGTAATCGCCCCAGTCAGTAGCAGATGTTTTCTTTTTGAATTTCATAAGATACAACCCGGTCACAAGTTGAAAAATCATCATACCGATATGTTTGAGCTTTTTGTAGAGTGTGGGAGGTTGAGTTCTTAGTTTCCATTCTACACCAAGCAACAATGGGTTTGTTGTCATTTGGAGATCGTCTTCCCGGATTGGATGAAATTTATCCTCGGTTCCGTAAATACGTTCTATTATTTCGAAACACTGCTCATAAATTTTAGCACTTTCTTCGTTGTCTTTTTCGTAAGACTGTATGATATATGCTGCTACTTCATCTTTATCGCTGGGTACCTGACTCCAGCGGCATTCCAGACCTATAAAATCTGCTTCAGTGGGTTCAACGTCTTTGAGTTGGTCCTCTTGTTTTATGAGTTGTTCAGCATAAGTTATTCCGCTTCCCCAAAATATAGTTTGATCCAGAAATTCTGATAAATATAGTCGAGCCACGCTTACATCATGACCTAGTTCCCTAAGCTTTTTTACCTGAATTATTCCGGTAGCCATTTCCAAACCATAAGCATCCTTTACGGCTTTTCTGCAAAAGGCTAAAACGCCTTTTACTTTCTCTATTTGTTGATCAGGTAGTGCGATCAGAGATCCGTCGCCTCCAAATAAATAAGGAAGTAAATCCTCTTTTTTGTAGAGGTTGTTGAGCGCGGCAATGATAGAAGCACCTGCCATATTTACTTCTTTATACTTTCCAAGGCGAATGGCATCTGTAGAGCCCCGAATATCAGCCAATGCTATGTACCAATCCTCAGGAAGAGGGGTATAAAGAGAATGATCTGAAACCTCTCTGAAGGAAGGAACAATGGTTAGTTCCTCATAAAACTCTTTCGCATTCATATACAGATATTTCCAAATGGGATTTTCTACAGTCTATATCATAACAAATTAATTTGGAAATAATAGGCATAAAAAAAGCCCTGCACTTATAGTTTAAGTGCAGGGCTTTTAAATACAATCTTAAGCGGAACGTTTATTTGAGTATACCGGAGCTTTTCAATTCAATGGTTTCTTCAAATTCGAATTCCTCTCCGTCTTCAAGTTCTATACCTTCAACAAGAGAATCAGCGTAAGCATCATTTGTTGGATTGAAAGATACTTTATAAGTATCGTTTTCAAGTCCTACGATGCGAAAGTTACCTTCAGCATCAGGCTGGGTTCCCACGGTATCTTCCCCAACAATAGCATACACATAGGGTTCGGCGTCAAGTGGAAGTACAGTACCAGAGATGCTAGCCTGTTCTTCCAGATCAACAGAGCGGAGCACAGGTTTTAAAATGTACATTCCATTACCGGTTTCTACGATGGATTGAGAAGCATCGAAGTCTATTACTAATTCATACACCTGGCCTTCTTCAACATCAGCATTTACCAGGAGCTTATAACCAGACTGTTGCGCACTTGGTGTGGTGAGAGCGTATGTTTCTCCATCTATTACCACATTGTTATCATCTCCGAGTATTAGTCGAATCTGATTGTATTGACCAGCTTCGAGTTCGGTTTCACCTAATTCAAGGGTAGCTCCGTTTTGGTAGTCCAATAAATTTACGGTCATGGAATCATCTAAAATAGAATACCAGCCGTTTTCTTCATCGTCTCCATCTTCTTCGCCATCATCGGTATCTTCGCCATTGTCTTCTGGCTCTTCAGCATCTTCATCCTTATTTACCAAAACCTGGCGAATCTCAATGTTTACTTCGTCATAGGCAGCAGGTGCATCCGTCAACGAAATTTTCATAGTTCCGGTACCTGAACCGCTATTTGTATTGCAAGCCGTAAAGGCAAAAGATGTAACGAGAATTAGCAGTAGTGATAAAATTCTAAATCTCTTAATAAAGTAGTTCATTATTGTGGTTGATTGGTTTGAAATTTCATCCATTCCAACAAGTATGAACTAATTATGTTTCAATTTAAGGGTAATTTCTAATGAAGTTATTTAAAGATATACCAAACAAGTATTTAACCGGCACCACCTGAAGCCCCTCCGCCTGCTGCCCCAGCCGAAGCCCCTGCTCCTGCGCTCCCGCCTCCGGCCGAAATTGTTCCTGTAGCTGCAAGATTACCAAATGATGATGCGATACTAGCCGGAGTACTGTTGCTTCCAGGCAGTATGATAATCCATGTGATATGTGAAACAGCCGCTGGGTTTTGTTCAAAGATTTGCTCTATGTGATCTTTACTCAATCCAAATGCAATGCTATAGATGAAATGCCGTCCAAGGTGGTTTTCTGGGATAGAATATTCCTTCGCATTTTTTAAGGCGTTATGATAGTTCTTCCAGCTCTGATAAAGTTCTTCCCCTTTAGGAGTTCTTCTGATTATAGCGAGTGATAGAACTGATGCTACGAAAACAATGAATGTTGCTATCCCAACAATGGGATGAAGAATGAATATACCCGCAACGGCTACCAACATAAATATTAGCTGAATACCAAAATTCCACCAAGCACCTTTGTAACTCTCTGAGTCTATCCAATACTGTTTTTTGGTGAATTTATTGAGCTCATCTTTCCAGCTATAGTACCATTTGGAAACATTACTGTCACTGAATTTGAAGATTTCCTTGATCTCAGTATTTCCATCAGATATTCGGTCTTTCACAAAATTCAATAAGGATAACTCCCATTCAGGCATGTTAGATTCCGGTTCTTTTTCATTGAGAGTGATTGCAAAGGTGTTCTGGTCGCTGGAAGCGGAGAACCAGCTCTTATCTTCTTCAGGTTCTACTTCATTGACTACTAAATATCCCCGACGGGCAAGGTCAAGAAGGGTAGCAGTAACATGCCCACCGGTAATGGTACGATGCATAAGCAACCAGCCTATAGCCGCTGGTTTTTGATTTCCGGGAATCATCAGGCTTTCATTTCTCGATAAGTTAATCTGATGCCTGGTTCCGTATTTACGGTAGAAAAAGATAAAACAAAGGAGACTCAACCCAGCGATAACTACAGACAATTCAATAGCGTAATTCATCATTTGCTCTCTTTCTTCAGCTTCTGCGATCTTTTGCTGACGATAATTTATCTCATCATTTTGAGCCCACAAGAGAGAGAATTCGGGATCAGTAATACTAACAGCAGATGAATTAAAGACGGAAGCAGGAAACACTGTTCGGATGATAACGGCCTGACCTCGGCTAATATCAGAACCAGTGAATTGGAAACCATTTTCTAAAGTTGCGGATTCTATCACCCAACTGGGTTCACGAACCCAGGAATGTAAGCTGGAATCGGGCAACGTCTCTGGAAGTTGTACCTGAATGGTTATCTCTTCGGTCGATTTTTCTCTTCCGGCAGCTGCGTAATTCCAAAAGAATTCACTCCACTCGGGTCCGGTAACAACCGCGCCTTCAAAGGTATAGGAAATCGTAAATATCCGCTCTTCGTCTTCTGCATTATAGAACCATTTTATATTGAAGGCTCTGTTTGATTCTTCTACCAGGAAAGTCCCGGGTTCTTCTGCATTCAGGTTAGTGTAATTTGTGCCGTTTTCCGAGACCTGAATATTCCGAATAGCTGAAAACCCTGATTTTGGGAGTTCGTAATTTGCCCAGGAGAAGTCACCATCAAACACATAGGTTCTGTGTTCGGTTATGGTTACTGTTCCATCAGGGTTAATTGTAACTTCAATTTTTAATTCCGGAATGGAATACTCTTTGGCCTGAACAGCACTCGTGAAGATGTTCAGGATGAAAATCATCAAGAATAAACAGCCGATATTCAAAACTTTCATATTCATTGTAGCTTTGTCTTTTTTTGAAGGATACACAATCCTCTTTTCTACTCAAAAAATTCTGCTATGTTATACTCATTGACATATAAGCATAAATATGCATAGTTTTGGTTTATGAGAACTTCTGTAGATATACCCGATGATTTAATGAAGAAAGCCAAGATAAAGGCAGTGGAAGAAGGAATTAGTCTGAAAGATCTAATCATCCGGTCTTTAACTAAAGAGCTTGAGCTTAAAAATGAAGTTGAAGGAACTCCCTGGAAAGACCTAAAAGGTAAAGGAACGACTTCAGGACTTTCAGCAAATAAGTCAGGTTTTGATAAATAGGATATTCACAGAATAGGATGATTATACTTGATACACATGTTTGGTTATGGTGGCTTTTAGATGAAGGTCCTTTGAGCGAAGAGGAGAGAAAGACTCTGGATGAGTCGGCTTCAAAAAAGGAAATAGCTATTTCAGCAGCTTCGATTTGGGAAACGGAAATGCTGGCTCGAAAAGGGGTTATTGATCTTCAGCCTAACTTTAAAAAATGGATCGAAGTGGCAACAAAACCTGAAATTTGCGAGGTTATCCCCATCGATAAAGAGGTAATCCTAGCTCAGGAAAAACTTCCGTCAGATTTTCCGGATGATCCAGCCGACCGCCTCATTGTAGCAACGGCGCTATTAAATGAGTTTCCTTTAGCTACAAAAGATGAGAAGCTGCAAAATCTCGGTTTTTGATTATCCGAAGTTCCAGGTAACGCCACGACCAATTTCAGGGTCTGGGTAATTCCAGTCTACGGCACCCTGATCACAGGCATACATGCATGTTCCGCATTCTATGCAGTCTTCTACCTGGAAATGTACTTTTCCGTTGTCATCCATGGTATAACAATTTGCAGGACAAACATAGGTAGTACACTTATGAGGGCATGTTGAGTTACAAATGTCGGTGTCAACAATAATATGCGGCTTGATCTCGGATTTAGCCTGATTACGATAGCTTACAAGTCCAAGACGTTCTGTGAGTTTTAAGTTCTTCATATCGTTACTATTTGTGAAAGGGGAAAAGGCAAAAGTGAAAGATCATTTTCAGCTTTCCAGATTTCTAATTTTTTTGGTATTTATTTGTGAAAAACAATCTTAATGGGGTACCATGATTAAATTAAATCACAAAGATTTAAACGTTTATAAAAAAAGCATTGAACTGGTTAGCGAAATTTATCGGCTAACTGAAAACTTTCCAAAGACAGAAACTTTTGGCTTATCAAGTCAAATGAGACGCGCTGCGGTTTCAATTCCTTCGAACTTATCAGAAGGTGCTTCCAGGAAATCTGACAAAGACCGAAAACGATTTTATCGAATATCGAGGTCTTCGTTAGTAGAACTTGATACCCAACTCGAAATTTCAATTAATCTCAAATATCTAACTAATAATAAAACAAAGAAGGTCGAAAAACTGGCAAACGAGGTATTTGCAATGTTATCAAATATGGTTTAGACACTTTTCATCTTTCACTTTTGCCTTTTCACTTAAAGAGATTTTCCTGCTTTAAATCCGAGTTTTGCTAATTCCCAGATAGATGAATGTCGTTTGATGGCTCCCTTAAGCATGTCTTTTGATTTAGGAGTAGGCTCGTTCTTGATAGTGAAGAACTGCCGTCCAAAGTCACAAACTAAGTTAGGTACTTTTTGTTGCATGGTTTCGGTATGAAGAAGATGAACGGCATCCTGGAAACCGTTGATGTCTTTCATCACATAACTTTCATCCATCACTTTGCGGTATTCTTTCAGGGTAGCTGAAGTGAAGTCGCCTTTCTCCTTTGCTTTCACAATAGTCTCAGCAGCCAATATTCCTGATCGCATTGCATAATCCATTCCCTGAATTGCTTTACCTGCATTCATCAGCAAATTAGCGGACTCTCCTGCCAGCAGAATTCCATCTTTATACAATTCTTTGGGCATGGCCCGCTTATCACCGGATGAAACAACATGCGCTGAATACTCTACGATTTCACCATCCTTGATAATATCAGCGATGGTAGGGTGTGTTTTGAAGTGATTCAGAATATCATGCGGACTCTTATTCTTTTCCCGCATATCTTTGATTCCAAGAACAAGACCAAGTGAGATCGTATCACGATTGGTATACAAGAATCCACCGCCTTCTACGCCATCAGTAGCCCAGCCAACAAATTCATTGCTCATTCCGCTGAGTCCATTAAGCTGAAACTTCTGTTCCAAAACGTCTTGGTCAAAGCGGATAATTTCTTTGATTCCGGTCAGCATATGGTCGGCTGGCACGTATTTGTCCTGAAGGCCTACCTGACGGGTAAGTAAATTATTGACACCTTCTGCAATGATGACGGAATCGGCATGAAATTCATCCTCACCGGTTTTGATGCCCACCGCTTTGCCGTTCTCCATGAGTACTTCATCCACCTTAATGTTGGTAGCAATGAAGGAGTCCATAGCGTAGTCAGAAGCATCGATGGCCTCCTGCACTTTACCTGAGAGCCAGTTATCAAACTTTGATCTAAGCACAACAACGCCTGAGTAAGGCGGTTCATTAAAGTGAGATGACTTGAAGTCCAGAGAAAACGTCGATTGTTCGTCCATAAAAGTAAGCCGGCGATGATTGATAAACCGCTCCCAGCCACCGTCTTCTTCTTCCCAGTAGTTTGGAACGAGTTTAGCCAGGTCGCTTCCCCACAAAACTCCACCAGATACATTTTTTGATCCGGCAAATTCTCCCCGTTCAATTAAGAGGAACTTCATGTTGTTTCGGGCGAGGGTCATGGCTGCAGCCAGCCCGGCTACACCACCACCAATTACAATACAATCAAACTTTTCGTCCATATGGATCAGTTTTGAGTTAGGAGTCTGGAGTTTTGTGTGAAAGAGTTAAACTCATCACTCAAAACTCATAGCTCTCTGCTAATTCTTAATTTTTTTGATTTCTTCGATGAAGGGAGGGAGTACCTTATACAAGTCTCCCACAATCCCGTAGTCCGCTACTTCGAAAATAGGGGCATCCGGATCTTTGTTAATGGCTACGATCACCTTTGAGTTGGCCATCCCGGCCACATGCTGTATAGCTCCTGAAATACCAACGGCAATGTACAATTGTGGAGAAACAACCTTTCCGGTCTGGCCGATCTGTAAACTTGGATCGTAAACTCCAGCTTCGGTTAAGGCACGGGAAGCCCCAATACCTGCATTAAGCACCGAAGCCAATTCTGAAATCAGGTTTTGTCCTTCTTCGTCTTTTACACCACGTCCGGCTGCAACAATGGCTTCCGCTTCGTTCAGGTCGATGGTGTCACCGGAAGCAGAAATAATCTCTTTAAGCGTAGCTTTAAGGTCACTGTCATCCAAATTGAAATCTATGTTCACAACTTCAGCATCAGTTTCACTTTCAACCAAATCATAAGACCCGGATCGAACGGAAACCAAAATTTTGTCACCTTTGGCTTCGGTATTGGCGACAATCTTAGCGGCCATAACCGGACGTTTGGCCTTGATACCTCCATCAATGAGTTCGAAGGAAGAAACATCGGGAAGAACGGAAGCATCCTGATTGGCAGCGAGAGCCCCTAAAATATCTTTAGTTCCTTCTGTGGAGGCGAAAGCAAATACAAATGGGTTAGCCGTTTCCATTACTTTTGCTAATGCTTTTAGCAAAGGCGTATTCATGTGATTTTTAAATACTGGATCTTCAACAGTATAAATTTTTGAAGCTCCATATTTTTTTACTCCATCCACATAGGAAGAGGCTTTTTCGTCAATAATAACCGCTTCAACAGAATGTCCGCCAGATTCAGCTATCTTTTTGCAGTGTGATAAAACTTCAAGAGATGAACGCTTAATTTTACCATCTGAAATTGCAATATGTGTGAGAATTGTGCTCATGAGTTTGATTTAATTTCTTTTCTTTTGCTTGAATTTGGTTTTGGCTTAAGCTGAGAACTTTAAAGTACGTTAGCTTCGGTATCCAGAAGCTGGGCTACTTCGCGGGCTATCTCATCAGGTTCACCCTCAAATTTCTTACCAGGTTCACGTCCGGGTTTCTCTTCATATCCCTTAACGGAAGTATTAGGAGTCAATTCATCATCGCTTAATCCTAACGAAGAAAGCTCAATCTGGTCTACTGGTTTCCGTTTGGAAGCCATGATTCCTTTCAGGTTCGGGATGCGGGGCTCATTCATATCATTAGAACAGGTAACAGCACATGGAGTAGGCAGTTCAATCATCTCCTGGCCGGAATCGCCCTGTCGCTTTACGATAAGTTTGCCGTCCTCGGCCTCAAGTCCTACCGCGTTGGTGGTGTAGGGAAGCTCCAGAAGTTCAGCCACCATGCTACCCGTTAAACCAGAATCGGTATCCTGAGATTGCTTACCCAGAGAAAGCACATCGTATTCTTTGTCTCCGAAAAATTTAGCAAGTATGCGAGCGTAAGATCCGGAATCATACTGTTCGTCACCGGATGTCTGAATATGGGTTGCTTTATCAGCTCCCATAGCCAATGCTTTTCGAATAGTCTCGGATGCTTTCGCTGAGCCGATACAAACAACTTCAACTTCGCCACCGTGCTTTTCCTTTAAAACCAGGGCTTCTTCAACTGCTGAAGCATCATAGGCATTGAGAATCATCCGGTCGGCATCCTGAATTAATTGTCCGTCTTTTATTTGAAGAGGTGCGTTAACATCTGGCACCATTTTAATACATACGTAAAATTTCATTCGATATAATTTTTCGTCTTAATAAATTCAGTTATGGAACCGCTTTTTTGGGCGGCTAATATACAAAACCAGCAGATAAATATTTTAGTTCTGCAAGCTTTCGTATTCGGATAAATGACCCTGGTCGGTGTTTTGTAAAACATCATATGCTTCAAGGCGAACATCGGTTTTTGCTTCATCAAAAATGGCTGCAATTTCCCGTGCTTTTGTATCAAAGAAAATATCAAAGAGGAAGTTGCTGGTAGATCTTCGTTTTGTCTCCTGTATGGTTTTGAGAGCAGATAAAACTTCTTGCCGGGCTAGTTCAGGATCGGTTACGAATTGGTCGAGCCCAAGCCGGTGATATCGATAGTAAGCGGAACGCAAAGGCCTGTAATTCGAAGAAACCAGATCAGTAATCATATTATTTCTGTTTCTGCGATTATTGGTGCTTCGCGTCCACCCAAGAGCTGATGTGCTTTCAGCCAGGTTTAAAATGTTCTGAGCCTTGCCAAAATAGGGATCTCCTCCATGTTCAGAGAATGTATCAAAATCAAAGCCAAGCATGGTATAACAGTAGAAATCGATAAAACCGGTAAGGGCATCAAACTGAAGCTCGTCATGAATCAAACTTTTCCCTTCAGGATAGCTAAACTGCCAGGCGTTATCGCTAAGTAAAACAGTAGTTGTTTTTGCAGTTGTATTATAAATGGGTCGCTGAACCTGAAAGACGACTTCAGCTGAAAAAGTATAATCAGAAGTTCCTGTTGTTATTGCAATTTGAATCTGACAATTGAGCCGCTCTTCTTCCTCAAAATCCTGATCTGTCCACTGATATTCATTAATATAATTTTCCAGTGTGGGTTTAAGATTCTCAAGATAACTGAAAGAAGACCCTTCAAGCTGGTCAATATTAACGGTAACCGTACATTCAAATTCCTGTGCTTTTAACGAAAAGGGGGTAAACAGGAAAATTATCCCACATAAAATGATGGGCTTTATTATTTTAGAAATATAATTACTGAGAGAGATCATATTTTTTTGTCGACATTTGGGGTCCTAATGATACGAATACGACACGTTCTAAATAAATTTTCTTTGGGAATTATTCTGGGGTTGATTTCCATTCCTGTTTACGGCCAGCTTTCGATGGGCGCAAGAGGATTAGGTATGGGCCAAGCCAATCTAGCACTTCCTCAATACGATTGGGCATTGTTTTCAAATCCTGCCCTTTTAAACAACGAAGATATCTCCGTTGGATTTTATGGTCTTCGAAATTATGGCTTTGCCGAGCTTACCGATATGTCTGCAATCGCAAGTGTGCCCACCCGATTGGGGGTTACGTCTGTGGGCTTTCATCGGTATGGCGCTAATTTGTTTAACGAAACGAGGCTCAGGCTTGGTTATAAAAACGACTGGCGAATGTTGCACTTCGGAATTGTTGGCAATTACAGTCACATTTCTTTTGGAGGAGATTACGGTTCAGGTGGAGCTATTGGGATAGATGTAGGAGTAGCTGCCAAAGTATCCAATAATCTTTGGGTAGGGGCAAAAACAGTAAACATAAACCGGTCTTCTTATAGAGGTATTAATGAAGATTTACCCCGTGAAACCGGTATCGGATTCTCTTATGAACTAAATGAGTTGGCTTTATTCGCTTTTGATGTAGTGAAAGATGTCAACTTTCCAGTGGCATACCGATCAGGAATTGAGATTAAAGTTATCGAAAATCTGAAAGGAAGGGTTGGCATTACCACAGAACCTTTGACTTATTCTCTTGGGTTTGGTTATGGGAGGGAACAATGGGATGTTAATTTTGCAGTACAAAAGCACGAGTTGCTTGGGTTTAGCCCCGGTCTCGATTTCATGATTTATTTCTGATGAAAGGTGGTGAGATTGGCATAGCGCTTTTGATGATTTTCGGGCTAATGCTTTTCAAGCCTGAATCAGCACATGCTCAGCAGGATACCACAGCAACTCAGGTAGAAGAACAACTCGAAAAAGCATTTGAAGAATTAGATTCCGAAGAAGTTGGAGAAGCCGGTGAGCAACTCACTCAATTCCTTGAAGATCTGGCTGCAAACCCTGTTAATATCAATAGTAGTGGATTGGATGATTTACTGCAGGTGCCGGGCATCAACCTGAAAATAGCACGAGCAATCATTGAGTTTCGAAGCTCAAAACCATTTGAGGAAAAAAGTGAACTTCTTGAAGTACGGGGTATCGGAGAGGCAACTTATCAGAGAATGGTGCCCTATATTACCATTGGTGGCGCAGAGTCCAGGTTTCGGGATATGTATATGAGACCTGAGTACTGGATGGCCAACCGAAAGGTAGAAGTGTTTTCACGTTACCAGCAGAATCTGCAAATGAGGGAAGGGTTCAGGGAGCCAGACTCTGCAGGAGGGTATCTTGGTAGTCCGGCTAAATACTACCAGCGATTTCGGATAACCAGTAACCATTTATCTTTAAATCTGACACAGGAGAAAGATCCGGGTGAAACCTTGCAGGGTGTAACCGGCTTTGACTATAATTCAGGTCATGTTGCTCTTACAGATAATGGAAAACTCAAAGATTTTGTAATTGGGGATTACAGCCTGAGCTTTGGTCAGGGGCTTGTACTTTGGACAGGTGGCGCCTTCGGGAAAGGAAGGGAGGTAACAGGGACCATCAGTAAGAATGAACGGGGAGTTAAGGCATATTCTTCTGCCCAGGAAACGGATTTCTTTAGAGGTGTGGCTGCAACTTATGGAGAGAAGCTGGAAATAACGGCATTCTACTCAAATCGCCCCAGAACGGCCTCTGTCATAAGCGGTGATACCACACGCTTTCCAACATCAGCAGGTTTTCACAGAACAGAAAATGAGTTAGAGCGAAGAAATAATATTGATCAAATGGTTGTAGGCGGACGGGCTCGGTTGGATACACCCGTTGGTTTGATTGGGGTTAGCGGGTATTACAATGAATTCAGCAGCTACATAGCCAAAGGTACATCGCTTAGCAATTTATATGATTTTGAAGGATCTGAAAATTCGGTTTTGGGGATTGATTATCGGGGTTTGGTTGGGAATGCTTTTGTATTTGGAGAGGTAGCGAGGAGTCAGAATGGGGGCTTGGGAGCGGTAGCTGGAATTGAGACACCTGTGACCGATAATACTGACTTGGCTTTGTCCTATCGTAATTACCAGAAAGATTTTCAATCCTTTTTGTCGAGTGGCTTTGGGGAACGTTCCTCAGCTCCTCAGAATGAAGAAGGTTTTTATGTTGGAGCTCGTCATCAACTCAATTCGCTAATTACACTAAGCGGTTATATCGATCAGTATCGGTTTGCTTCTCCCCGTTTTGGAACCTCACAAGCTACAGGAGGTTTTGATATGCTGGGGTTAGCTGAACTGGAATTCACTCCTAAACTGAATGTTTACTTACTAATCAGAAATGAAATTCAAGATCAGGAATTTGAGATTATAAATGTACGCGGTGCTCAGGAATTACTGATGGGAGAAGAGAAGCGAGCAAGCATCAGGGCAAATTTTGAGTATCAGGTAAGTCCTGATGTTCGTTTACGCTCAAGAATAGAGTTTGTGCGCAATAAAGAAGCAGGAGCAAGTTGGGAAAAAGGGTTTTTGTTGTATCAGGATATTCGAATAGAGCCAACAAATGAACTTAGAATTGATGGAAGAATTTCTGTATTTGATACAGAAAGTTTCTCAACAAGGGTATACCAATTTGAAAGTGACTTGCTTTATGTATTGTCAAATACGGTTTTGTATGATCAAGGTCAACGCGCATATGTTACTGTAAAATATGAGTTAACAGAATATTTTGATGTTTGGTTTAAATATGGGATAACTATTTTTGAAGATACACAGGTAATTGGCAGCGGGTTAAGTGAGATTAAAGGAAGTGTAAGGAACTCTGTGGGTTTGCAAATCCGGCTTCAGTTATAAATTCATGTTTATTAACAAATCAAAATATTTAAGAATCTACCATTGCTAGTTGAAGGTTATTTTTTATTTTGAAAACATTCTGCGAAGGAATAAAAATTTCGGGGAGAATTAGGTTAGACTAAACTTTATTTAAGATGGGTATTAGAAGTATATTTTTTTTATTGGTTGGGTTACTATTTTTAACTGTTTCTGTGAACGCTCAAAGTTCGGTGCAGGAGGAGTTATCTAGAAGAAATTTAACGCTATCTCAGGCTCAGGAGTTAGCCAGGCAGGCTGGAATTAATCCCAATGATCCGGATCAGATAGCCCGGGTTGCAAGAGCGAGAGGAGTTTCAGAAGAACAAATTCAGGAATGGCTGATTGACCTGAGACTAAAGAATGGGAGCGATACCAGTGGAAGCGGGTTAGAAGATCTGAGTGGAAATGTAACTAGTGCAGATGATATTGAACTAAGTGCAGAAGCAGATCAGGACAAGAAACCCAGAACTTCCACCTTAAAGGATACTTCTGGTTTGGAATATTTCGGGTATAATATTTTTTCCGATACACCAGATCCATTCAAACCTAAAACAATCGGACCTGTTGGTGATGGATACGTTGTAGGGCCCGAAGATCAGCTCCGGCTTACCGTTTGGGGAGCAACAGAATTTCAATACGAACTTCAGGTTGATGTGGAAGGAAGGATATTGATTCCTAACATCGGCCTTGTGACGGTGGCAGGACAAAAGCTTTCTGATTTAAGAGAATCTTTAAAAGTCAGGCTTGGAAAAAGCTATTCAGGATTGCTGAGAAATCCTCCAACTATTTTTATTGATCTGACGGTTACTCGTCTTCGACCTATCCAGTTATTTGTGTTAGGGGAAGTTAAAAATCCAGGTGGATACTCATTCACTCACAATTCTACCATTTTCAATGTTCTCTATGGTGTTGGGGGGCCTAAGATTTCTGGTTCATTAAGGGATATCCGGGTAATCAGAGAGGGTAAGCAGGTTGCTACGATCGATTTGTATGATCTTTTGCTGAGAGGTACAGATAATCAAAATGTGCCTTTACTTAATAACGACAGAATATTTATCCCCCCGCGTGAAAGTACGGTAAGCATTCAGGGACAGGTTCGAAGACCGGCAATATATGAACTGAAAACAAATGAGGGATTAAGCAAATTAATTGAGTTTGCTGGAGGAGTAAGGCCTGAAGTTTATGGAGATCGGTTCCAAATCAGCAGGGTGATACCAATTGAAGAAAGGCTTGATCCAAGTTTCGCAAGGGAAATACTTGATTATCCTCTGAAAGAGGTGCTTTCCGGACAAAGAGAAGTGAAACTCTTTGATCAGGACAAAGTGAAGTTATTCAAGATATCAGAGGTGTCTGATGACTATGTTCAAATCTCAGGTTTAGTCAATCAACCCGGCACCTATGAGTTATCCGGACAAATACAGACTGTAAGAGACCTGGTTTTAGCTGCAGACAGTTTACAGGATGATGCCTTTATAGGAAGAGCAATACTTACACGAACCAACGACGATTCTACAACAACAATCTATAGTGTTGTTCTTGAAGAAGTGATGAAAGATGAAGGTTCCAGCCAGAATTTTACGCTTCAAAAAAGAGATAACCTTCAGGTTTTCAGGAATACAGTAGAACTTATAGATCAAAGATATGTAAACATAACCGGAGAGGTGAATAATCCCGGAAGATTTCGATATAGCGAGAATATGAGTCTGGAAGATTTAATTCTGAAGGCTGGTGGATTCACCGAAGCTGCTTACATAGGAGATGCAGAGATAACGAGGACAGAGAAAACTCCTAGTAAGAATATGTTGACCAGTAAACTTACTCATGGATTAATCTCTGATTCCGATAAAAAAGATGATTTCTATTCAGTAGACTATTTCTGGGCGATACTTGATAACGCTAAAAGGTTTGAGCTTGACCATAGAGATCAGGTATACATAAGACGAAATCCCCGATTTAATGAACAGCGGTTTATTTCTATTGAAGGAGAAGTGGAATTTCCCGGCACCTACACTATTCTTTCAGAAAATGAAAGGCTCACTGCAGTCATAGAGAGAGCTGGAGGATTAACCCGAGAGGCTTATGCTGCCGGAGCACGGTTGTTTAGAGGAGATCAGGAAGTGATCATAAATCTTGAAGAATTATTAAATGGAGACCGAACCCAGGAAATCTTTGTAAAGTCCGGAGATTCCATTCGGGTGCCTCAAGTGCCAAATACCGTTTTAGTTACCGGGAATGTTGCACTTGACGGATTTATAAAATTCAAAGAAGGCGAACGCTTGACCTATTACTTAGACCAGGCCGGTGGTATGCAGCAAGACAGTTACAAGTACGTTCAGCTAACACAAGCAAACGGTGCTATTTATCAGGTGAAGCGAAAAGGATTATTCAAGCAAAACCCGAAAGTTGAGGATGGAGCCCGTATAAATGTAATTTATGAGGCACCTGAGCCAGTAGCAGAAAGACAGAGCGCAGGAGAAATTTTGCAAAAATCTGTTGCTACACTTACCAGCGCATTGACTATTATTATACTCGCAGAAAGAGCTTTTAATTAGTGAGTTTACAATATGACAATTGCAGGAATTGCGGTATTAGGTGTAATTCTGGTTTGTTTAATCCTACTGGTCAGCACTTCAATATCAGTTGATATTGTTCTATTCGGAGGACTTGCCATCCTTTTCATATCTGGCATTATTCCAGCAGAAGAAGCACTTTCAGGTTTCTCTAATGAGGGTATGCTGACTGTAGGGGCACTTTATATTGTTGCGGCCGGATTAAAAGAGACCGGCGCCATACACTTCATTGTGCAGAAAGTAATGGGTAATGCCCGTACGGTAAAGAAAGCTCAGCTACGGATAATGAGTCCTGTTATGGTAATGAGTGCCTTCTTAAACAATACTCCAATTGTTGCTTCCTTTATACCAGCACTTGAGCGATGGAGTCGTATTTCTCAAATTCCCGTTTCAAAAATTTTGATCCCACTTAGTTATGCAGCAATTTTAGGAGGTACCTGTACTCTCATTGGTACAAGCACCAACCTGATTCTTAATGGTTTAATGATTGAAGAAGCTTCAACCCGGGCAATTGGGATTCTTGAGCCTGCACTTATTGGCATTCCCTGTGCAATAGCAGGTTTTATCTATCTGGTTATTTTTGGAGATAAGCTGCTTCCGGAAAGGGGTTCAAGTATGGATACCTTTCAGGACCCCAGAGAATACACCATAGAGATGATTGTAAAAGACAGTGCAGTATTGTCTGGTAAAACCATAGAAGATGCCGGACTCAGGAATCTGCCCGGCTTATTCCTTATTGAAATACAGCGTAATGGCCGCGCTATTCCAGCTCCGGGACCATATGAAAAGTTGAGAGGGGAAGACCGGCTCATTTTTACGGGTATCGTAGATTCTATCATAGATTTACAACAGATTACAGGATTAGAGCCAGCTACCAATCAGGTTTTTAAACTGAATGCGCCCAGAAATGAACGACAGATGATTGAGGCTGTAGTTTCGAGATCAAATCCATTAATGGGAAGAACCATCAGAGACGGGAATTTCAGAGACAGGTATGACGCTGTAGTATTGGCAGTTTCCCGGAGTGGCGAGCGAATCAACGAGAAAATTGGCGATATTACCCTCAAAAGTGGTGATGTATTGTTATTGGAAGCACATCCTAATTTTGTACAGAAATACCGAAACTCCAACGACTTTTACCTGGTTAGTTCCATAGAAGATTCTTCACCGGTTACCTATGAAAAGGCCTGGGTTGCAGCACTTTCTTTATTAGGAATGGTAGTGCTGGCAGCTACTGGCGTACTAAGCATGCTTCAGGCTGCTATTTTTGCGGGGGGCTTACTGCTCGTTACAAAATGCTTCAGATATACAACCGCTCTTGAAAGTGTCGATTGGCGTGTTCTTATTGCTATTGCTTCTGCATTAGGTTTGGGAAGTGCGCTTCAGTACACCGGTGTGGCAGAACATTTAGCTGCAAATCTTTTGTCGCTTGCTGCTAATGACCCCACATTAGCCCTGTTAGCTACTTACCTCGCTACGTGGTTACTTACCGAAATGATAACTAATAATGCAGCTGCGGTTCTGATATTTCCAATAGCTTTATCACTTGCACAGTCGATGGGCGTTGATTTTATGCCTTTTGCCATGGTTATGATTATTGCTGCATCTTCCAGTTTCTCTACACCGATTGGTTATCAGACAAATCTTATGGTATATGGACCAGGCGGATATAAATTCACGGATTTTGCCAGAATAGGCCTCCCTTTAAATTTGATCGTAGCTACAGTAGCCGTATCTTTGATTCCTCACATATGGAATTTTTAAAAATAAATTAGTTTGATGCTAAATCGAGTCATTAAGACGGCAGAAGAGGCAGGAAAAAAAATATTAGAATTTTACCAGACGGATGTAGAAGTCATTACAAAAGACGATGACTCCCCACTTACCAAGGCGGATCTGGCTGCACATCATATCATTGTTGATGCTCTTAAAGAGATTGACCCCGGAACGCCAATAATATCCGAAGAGTCTGGAATTCCTGATTTTGAAGAAAGAAAAGAATGGGACAAATTTTGGCTTGTAGACCCACTTGATGGCACCAAAGAGTTCATCAAGAAGAATGGAGAATTTACGGTTAATATAGCTCTTATTGAAGATGAGAAGCCCATTCTTGGGGTTGTATATGTTCCAGCCAAAGATGTCATGTACTACGCTGAACAAAGCATAGGGGCATTTAAGAAAGAGGCAGACAAAGAAGCCGAAAAGCTGGAAAGCGATTCGTTTGAAAAACCGGGAGAAGCAAGAATTGTGGTGAGTCGCTCTCACGGTGATGATCAAACAGCTAAAAAGCTTTCCGATATCGGAATAGAGGTTATAGAAGAGGTGCCGTCAGGAAGCTCCATCAAGTTTTGTTTGGTTGCAGAAGGAAAAGCAGACTTATACCCCCGTTTTGGCCCAACCATGGAATGGGATACTGCTGCCGCGGATGCCATTTACCGGTATTCTTCAAAAAATGGAGAGAAATACTCGCCTTTGGTCTATAATAAAGAATCCCTTAAAAATCCTTATTTTCTATTGGGATTAAATGAACACGTTGATGTTGAGAGTTTATAAGGAAGCCTGACCATCAGAAAAATTCACATTATACTTTTTTAGAAAAATGAGTGAAAAAAGATCACATTCACACCTTAAAGAGCTGGAAGACGAAGGAATCTATGTAATGAGAGAAGTAGCCGCTCAGTTCGAGCGTCCGGTATTGCTTTTCTCAGGTGGAAAAGATTCCATAGTTATGTTTCACCTGGCACTGAAGGCGTTTCATCCCGGCAAAGTTCCTTTTCCGTTAATGCATATCGATACGGGACATAATTTCCCGGAAACGATTGAGTTCAGAGACAAACTCGTTGAAAAATACGGAGTTGAATTAATTGTAGGGAGTGTTCAGAAATCTATTGATGAAGGAAAGGTGGAAGAAGAAACCGGACCTGATGCAAGTAGAAATGCGCTTCAAACAACTACTTTGCTGGATACTCTGAAGGAATATCAGGTAGATGCCGCTTTAGGCGGTGGACGTCGCGATGAAGAAAAAGCTCGTGCTAAAGAACGGTTTTTCTCTCACAGAGATGTATTTGGGCAATGGGACCCAAAAAATCAACGACCCGAGCTTTGGAATCTCTTCAACGGAAGAAAAAATCCGGGTGAAAACTTCAGGGTATTTCCACTCAGTAACTGGACAGAGATGGATGTTTGGCAATATATAGCCCAGGAAGATATCGACATTCCAGAGCTCTATTTTGCACATGAACGCAAGGTATTTAACCGTCGGGGAGTGTGGCTTGCTGATACCGATTATGTAAATAGAATGGAAGAAGAGGAGCTGGAAACAAAAACGGTTCGCTTCAGAACTATTGGAGATGCTACCTGTACGGGGGCTGTTTTGTCAGATGCTTCAAATATGGAAGAGATTATACAGGAAGTGGCTTCTGCACGACAAACAGAGCGTGGAAATCGCCACGATGACAAGCGAAGTGAAACCGCAATGGAAGACCGAAAACGACAGGGATACTTCTAAGCAACCCCTTCAAGATCTACTAAAGAATACTGAACATCGAATTTTATTTCTCAAATGAGCGAAAGCAACGGACAATCAAACAACCCTAACACTGATAATAAATACCTGGATATGGATCTGCTCCGGTTTACTACAGCCGGAAGTGTGGATGATGGAAAAAGCACGCTGATCGGGCGGCTGTTCTACGATTCAAAATCTATCTTTGAAGATCAGATGGAAGCCATTGAAAAATCCAGTAAGAGTAGCGGTGAAGAGAACGTTAACCTTGCATTGTTAACCGATGGTTTAAAAGCAGAACGTGAGCAGAAAATTACCATTGATGTTGCGTACCGTTATTTTGCAACTCCAAAGCGAAAATTCATTATTGCCGATACCCCGGGTCATACTCAGTATACCCGAAATATGGTCACTGGCGCATCTACAGCCGATTTAGCCATTATCCTTGTTGATGCTTCAAAAGGATTATTGACACAGTCCCGCCGGCATGCTTTCATTTCGTCGCTGCTCAGGATTCCACATTTGGTGGTAGCCGTAAATAAAATGGATTTGGTGGGGTATGATGAAAAAGTGTTTAATGAGATCGTTGGAGAATTCAGAAGTTTTGCCAAGAAACTGAATGTAAGCGATATCACGTACATTCCGATATCGGCTTTGAAAGGCGATAATGTTGTAGAAAAAAGCGACAACACAGATTGGTACAACGGTTCTACATTATTGCACCATCTGGAAACCGTAAAAGTAGATGCTTCTGATAATATTGTAGACTTTCGTTTCCCGGTTCAATATGTGATTCGCCCGAATCAGAACTTCAGGGGATTCTCTGGCAGGGTGGCTTCAGGGCACGTCCGGCCGGGAGATGAAGTTACGGTGCTTCCATCCGGACTTTCATCAAAAGTGAAGAGAATTGTAACCCGGGATGAAGATCTTGACATTGCGTATCCGGGAGATTCTATTACCCTCACCATTGAGGACGAAATTGATACCAGCCGTGGGGATATGATTGTCCGAAAGAATAACGTGCCGGCGGTCAGCAATGAATTCGAAGCTTACATTTGCTGGATGAATGAGAAGGACATGGAGCTGAACAAGCAATATGTGCTGCAACATACTACACGTACAGTACAGGTTTTTATGGAAGACCTGCTCTATCGAATGAATGTGGATTCATTGACCCGTGAAGATGCTACTAAATTAGGACTGAATGAAATTGGTCGCGTAAAACTAAAAACCAGCCAGCCTATTTTCTATGATCCTTATCAGGTAAACCAGAAAACCGGTAGTTTTATCATTATTGACCCGGCTACCAATGTGACTATAGGTGCTGGAATGATTCGGGCAGGTTCAACAGAATCCAAATCTTCAAAAGACACTTCTGAAGCTGGCATTAAAGACAAGAAAACCCGGCAAAAATCTCCAAATGTAGTTTGGGAACCCTGGAATATTCCCCGCGAATTACGGGAGAAAAGAAATGGCCATAAGGCGCAGCTTCTCTGGTTTACCGGAATTTCCGGAGCAGGCAAGAGTACGATTGCCAAAGAGCTGGAAAGAAAGCTTTGGGAAGAAGGCAAACAAACGGTGCTTCTTGATGGAGATCAGGTGCGCCATGGACTAAATGGTGATCTTGGATTTAGCCCTGCTGACAGAACCGAGAATATACGTCGTGTTGGCGAAGTAGCCCGATTATTCTTTGAACACGGCAACATCGTGCTTTGCACCTTTGTATCGCCTTATACGGAAGACCGTGAAGCGGCTAAGCAACTATTTCCTGAAGGAGATTTCAAGGAAATTCATATCACATGTGATCCAAAAACTGCCCAGGAAAGAGACCCTAAAGGCTTGTATAAAAAAGCTCAGGAAGGCGAGATCACTGGCCTGACAGGCTACGATGCGGATTATGAAGTATCAGAAGACCCGGCTTTAACGATCGACACAGATTCAATTTCTGTGGATGAAGCGGTTGAAGAAATTCTGAAGCTAATACAGGAATAATCTTTTACCAGGTTCTGAAAAGGCAAGGAATTTCTCGCTAATTTTTTGCAGATTGATATATGAAATCAAGAATCACTTGTCATATCAAAACCATATCAGGTTTGGCCATTTTAGTGGCCTTTGGGTTCATAATAAATGCCTGTGCGCCAACGATCTCTCAGTTTAATGAGACAGCTTACCAACAGGCGGTTGAGCTTAAAGTCAGGTCGATGTCGTTGATTGATAGGGCGGATGAGCCTTATTCGGGACATGAAGAAGCAGCTCAGCAACTGAAGCAAGACATGCTTACTGCTTTTGAATATGCGAAGGGCCGTCCCAAAAATGACATAAGTGCCAGGCAGTGGGAAATCATGGTAGATCCAGACCGGAATCTAATGGGAGGATTTCTGGCCCGCTGGGAAGAACAGCAAACTCTTTCACCCGCTTTTATAGGGGAATATAGCGGAGTAGTTGCGGATGCCTTTGATACTATTATTGGGCTGGAGAGTGGAAAAATAAAACCGGGTGAGGTAGAATAGCTATGTTCGATTTTGATGCTTTTCTGAAAACCTTGAAAACGGATCTCTCAGAACTGGTTACGGACTTTGGAGAAGATTTGAAGGATGATCTGCTAAAAGATGCCAAAAGTTTCGCTCTAAGTACCAAAGACGATCTGATCAGATGGTCGAAGCAGCTTAAAGATGGCGATCTTAGTCCTGAGGATTTTGAATTTCTGATAAAAGCCAAAAAAGACCTCGCCGAAATGGAAGCACTCAAACAAAGGGGACTGGCTCAGGTTAAATTGGATAAGCTAAAGCTCGCTATTATTGATACCGTAGCTGGGTCAGTAAAAAAAGTGATCGCATAAAAAAAGGAAACACGAGCTAACGCATTTCCTCTAGTCTCATTAAAAAGTGGTTGAAGTTACATTCCTGCCTGCATTTCATCTTCAGGAATCCAGTCAGCAACCACATCTTCATTATTGGTTAACCATTCCTTCGCAACTTCTTCTTCCGACATATCCGACTCATTGATTTGAACCATTAAGTCAGCAAGTTCAGCATCCGTTAAGTGCATGTTTGTAAGAAATGCTGCCAGTTCAGGTTTGTCTTCTTCCAGATTTTTACGACCCATGATGTGGATACTGCCTGTTTTCCACTTCATCATGTCTTCGTCTTGTTCAAGAAACTTCAGGTCAAAGCTTCCAAACATCCAATGAGGTTTCCAACCCGTTACTACAATCGGTTCCTGATTCTCATAAGCTTTCTTTAAAGCTGAGGTCATGGCAGGTCCGCTTGATTGAATCAATTCGTAATCAAGATTATAGTCCTCAATTACTTCATTGGTTGTTTTCATGATCCCGGCGCCTGCATCAATGCCGGTGATTTCACCATTGAATTGGTTACGTACAGCATTCAACTCCGATATTTTGTTAATCTCAACGTAAGCAGGTACTACCAGGCCACTTTGGGTTCCTTCGTAAACCGTACCTAAATCAACAATATCCTCTTTGTATTGTTCTACATAGTCGGCATGTAGCGTGGGCAGCCAGGTTTCCATAAAGGCATCAGAGTCTCCATTGGCTACGGCTGTGTAAGCAGGTCCTACTCCGGCCGATGTAATTTCAACCTCATAGTCCATCTTATCTTCTAAAACTACTTTTGCCAGATTGGTGTAAGCAATCCCTTCAGCCCAATTAACATACACTAAGTCGGCTGTTTTGGTTTCATTTTCTGATTTTTGACTACATGCTGTAATCAGCCCAAAAGCCAGGACGAATATCCCCAGCTTTGATAGCATGTTCCATATTCTGTTATTCGTTCTCATGGTTCTTTTGGTTTGATGTTATGGTTCTGTTTAAATCTTAAATTCTTATCCTGTCGAAGCTCCTAACGATTGGGTGACTCTGTCCAAAAACACAGCCAGTATTACAATAGCGAGTCCGCCTTCAAACCCCAGTCCAATATCCAGTTGCTGTAATCCGGTCACTACGGGTTGTCCCAATCCACCGGCGCCAATTAATGCAGCGATAACTACCATCGAAAGAGCCAGCATAATAGTCTGATTTACACCTGCTAAAATGGTTGGCAGGGCGACCGGTAATTCAACTTTCATAAGCATTTGTTTAGAATCAGATCCAAAAGCCAGGGCAGCTTCCCTGATTTCTTCCGGTACCTGCCGGATTCCCAAATTCGTAAGCCGTACAGCCGGTGGCATAGCAAAAATGAGCGTAGCAATCACTCCCGGAACCTGACCTAACCCAAAAAATAATACAGCCGGAATCAGGTACACAAAGGCGGGCATGGTCTGCATAAAATCCAAAATCGGCCGAACAACCTTTTCCACAGTCTTACTTTTGGAAGCCCAGATTCCGAGTGGAATACCAATCAACAAAGCGATAACCACCGCGGTGATGATCAAAGCCAGCGTTTCCATGGTTCCGTCCCACATATCCATTCCCTCAATGACGAACAGTCCGAGTACGGTGAAAATACCGACTCCCTTTCCTGATACATACCAGGCAAGGGCGCTGAACAGCACAATCATTATGATGGGGTGAGGAAATAAAAGCAGGTTTTCTATCCCCACCAGAAAAGAGTCAACCACGAGGGTAACAAGGTCAAAGAATCCGCTCAGGTTATCGGTCAGCCAGTTGATTGCAAATTCAAATGCATCTCCAACAGGTAGGTCAAACATAATCAGGATGTAGTAGTTTCTTCGTTATTCTTGGTTTCTTTCTTTTGGGTATCTAAGCCATTTTCGTTGAGCTCTGCCATAATGGTAGCACGATCAACAATGCCAAGCAGGCTGCTGTCGGCTTCAATAACCGCAATCGGGTACTTGGCTTCGATGGCTTTGGGCAGTAATTGGTTGATGGGGGTTTCCGGACCGCAGACTTCAATGTCAGAAATGATGATTTCTTCGAGATCCTTCACCCCGTGTTCCTTCAGCTTAATCGCGTCATCAATTTTGACAATTCCTTTGAGGTGACGGTTTTCATCAACCACATAGGTGGTTGAAACCCCCACTTTTTCCATATTTCGTATAGCTACCGATGGACCGTCTTTAGGTACCTGAACGGTTGGTGCTTTTCTCATTATAGCCTGAGCTGTGATGATCTTGGTGCGATCTACATTTTGCACAAAAGCTTTCACATAATCATCAGCTGGATTGGTTAAAATTTCTTCAGGAGTTCCTACCTGAACTACATATCCGTCTTTCATAATGGCAATCCGGTCTCCGATTTTAAGAGCCTCATCCAGGTCATGTGTAATAAAAACGACCGTTTTGTGGACTTCCGCCTGAAGTTCCAGCAGCTCGTCCTGCATATCGGCGCGGATAAGGGGGTCGAGGGCACTGAATGCTTCATCCATCAGCAGGATTTCAGGGTCGTTGGCTAATGCCCGCGCCAATCCAACACGCTGCTGCATGCCGCCACTGAGTTCGTCAGGCTTCTGCTCTTCATATCCTTTCAGTCCAACTTTCTCGATAGCTTCATACGCTTTCTTCTTTCGCTGATCTTTATCCATGCCACTTATTTCCAACCCGTATTGTACATTTTCAGAAACGGTGCGATGGGGAAATAAGCCAAAGTTCTGAAACACCATCGACATTTTTTTGCGGCGCATTTCCAGCAACCTGTCCTTATCCACTTCGGTAATGTCTTCATCGCCAATCAGTACCTGACCTTTGGTGGGTTCTATTAGTCGGTTCAGGCAGCGCAGCACGGTAGACTTTCCACTTCCGGAAAGTCCCATGATCACAAACATCTCTTTCTCTTTTACCTCAAAGCTGGCATTATTAATACCGATGGTATTTCCTGTTTCATTCAGGATTTCGTCTTTGGATTTGCCTTCTTCTATTAAGGGAAAGGCCTTTTCAGGGTTCTTCCCGAAAATTTTAAAGAGATTTTTTACGGTTATAGCGGCCATATGTCCTTCGTTCAAAAATTATTGAGTTATATGATGTCCGGGATCTCCTCAAAAAGGAATTCGGTTCCGTTTTCAGGACATCCCGCATCAAGCAGGATGTATGTTCGTTATAGCTTAGAAGTAGTACCCAATGTTTATGTTGAACCGGGTGTTCCAGCGGGCATCACTTACTCCCTGGCCAAGTCCGCTACCAAAGTTTTGTGTGATCCAGGGCTGATTACTTCCCCGGGCAATGTCGAAGTAGGTATACACATTTCCAGCCGAGAGTAGAAAGCCAATTACATTTTGCTGGGCATCGTAGAAACCATCAATATTCTTCTGGAAGTAGGTATAGTCATTGTAGAAATTAAGGTTTGTGATGGGGCCCCAGTCCACATCGTAGCTGTAGCTTAAGCCGGCAGAGTAGATATTCATTTCTGTAGCTACCGAATATGGAGTTCCGTATGCCCCCATATTGACGATGTCAACGCTCTGTCCGCTATTATTCTGGGCATCCATTCCATAATTGATAAATTGCCCTTTGAAATTCCAGTTGCCATAGTCGATATCTGTATGGGCCGCGAGTGCATATCGGGATGATGTTTCATCCAGCGGCTGATTCCAGATTTGCCCAACTTCACCACTGGCACCGAACTCAATGCTTCCCCGTTCGATATCAATGGTGCGCGTAACACGGAGGTTCAACTGATTACGTTCATAGTTGGTTTGATTACCTGAGGGAACAATATCATAGGAATAGCGACCTGATCCACCAAAACCAAACGATCCGCTACCACCGGCCGGACCTGCAGGTTCGGGCTGGAAGAAATATGCTGCCATCAAGTCCCAGTTCTCTGCGGTATGCGTGTACTTCAGTCCCATGTCGTGATCATCTTCAAGGCCCACATAATAAGGTCCCTGGAACCACCAGTTATGAGAATTGTACTGGAGATTGCCGAATGGAACCTGGGTTACTCCAAGCTGGATATTATTCTTTTCATTAAAGTCATATCCTAACCACCCCTGTTTCACAAAGTGTGTGTTAAAAGTAGGGTAGAAGCGGTACTCAAAATTAAGTTTCACTCCGTTCTTTTCGGCATTTACATTCAGTCGCCAGGTATCCCATGTGAACTGGGCATCGTTATTATCGATATTACCGTCTTCATAGTCGGTTAGCAGTACATTATATCGTACAGCTCCGCCTACCGATAACGAAGATTCATCTTCCTGAGCGAAAGCGAAAGTTGAAAAAAGCAATAAAAAGGAAGTAACGAGTAAGCTTAAGTATTTCATGATTAGCTCTGAAAATTAAAATTAGTTACCATTACGTAGTTAGTTGAATAAAGAAACTCGTCCCGAAGCTTTGGGAGAGAACACTGAGAAGTTTTATAGGAAATTAACTTCACTTTAATAAGTGTTTTTACTTAAGATTTTAAAAATCTGTTAGTTAAATCACTTCAAGGTAACAAGCTGAGACTCAGTTTCAAGTATTATCTGTTCAGTTAATGTCATAAAACCATTAACCTAAGCATAGTAATCAGAAAAAATTGGTTGTTGAGCTGGATACAGCTTAACCTCATCGGCTATTAAAAAGGATATAAAATTGAAAACGTTCAGAATTTTGGTTCTTGTTTTTTCACTAATTATTGCGTCTGGATTTTCGGATGTGAATGCCCAAATATTTGCTCCGCAAACCGGGTTCACTCATCAGGATAGCCTTAGGGGTTCCATTACAGAAGAAAGGGAATGGTGGGACTTGACCTATTATCACCTGAACGTTGAGGTGAATATCCCGGACAGTTCAATTTCTGGATGGAACGAGGTTCAGTATAGAGTGCTGAAGCCCTATCAAACCATGCAGATCGATCTTCAGCCGCCAATGAATATTACAAAGATAACTCAGGGTGGAAGTGACCTTGAGTTCGAAAGGGATGGAAATGCCTTTTTTATTACACTTGAGAAAAGGCAAAGAACCGGAGATATCAATGAGGTTGTTGTTCATTTTTCAGGAAAACCCAAAGTTGCTGTTCGTCCACCGTGGGATGGAGGTTTTACCTGGACACAAGACAGTAATGGCCGGCCATTCGTTGCCACTTCCAATCAGGGTATAGGAGCCAGTATTTGGTGGCCAAACAAAGATCATCCTTATGATGAAGTGGACAGTTTGCTGATCAGCGTAAATGCCCCTGATTCTCTGATGGATGTTTCGAACGGAAGATTGCGAGGGGTTGACGAGCACCAAAACGGGACAAAAACCTGGCATTGGTTTGTGTCAAATCCCATCAACAGTTATGGGGTGAATATTAATATTGGCGACTATGTGCATTTCGGGGAAGAATACGAAGGGGAAAAAGGGATCCTGGATCTCGATTATTACGTGCTTAGGGAAAACCTGGAGAAAGCCAAAGAGCAGTTCAAACAGGTGAAACCTATGATGGATGCTTTTGAGTACTGGTTTGGTCCTTACCCTTTTTATGAGGATGGATACAAACTGGTGGAAGTTCCTTATCTGGGTATGGAACATCAGAGTTCGGTTACTTATGGAAACGGATATCAGAACGGATATTTGGGCAGGGATTTAAGTGGTTCGGGCTGGGGACTGAAATTCGACTTCATCATTATCCATGAAACCGGCCATGAATGGTTTTCCAATAACATCACTTATGCCGATGTAGCTGATATGTGGATTCATGAAGGATTCACCAATTATTCCGAAAGTCTGTATCTGGATTATCATTATGGTGAAAAAGCGGCCAATGAATATGTACAGGGACTCAGGCTCGGAATTCAAAATAATAGTCCATTAATAGGGGTTTACGGGGTGCATCACGAAGGGTCGAGTGATATGTATAACAAAGGCGGAAATCTGCTGCATACGTTGCGACAGGTGGCAGACAATGATTCTCTGTGGCGGGAAACCTTACGAGGTTTGAACCGGGAATTCTATCATCAAACCGTAACAACCACCCAAATAGAAAACTACATCAGCGATAAGTTTGGAATGAATTTAGACCCTGTTTTTGATCAGTACTTACGGGATATTCGCATTCCCACACTTGAATATGCGTTCAGAAATAACACGCTGATGTACAGATGGGGAAATGCAGTAGATGGATTTAACCTGCCTGTCGATGTCACATTGAACGGAGAAAAGCGGAGACTACAGCCAGGCACCGGCTGGAAGACTATTTCCCTGGAATCCAATGAGTCGTACACTCTTACTGTTGATCCGAATTATTATGTGGGAAGTTTTAATCTGCTTGGAAATTAAAAAAGGTTCAGGACAAACCTGAACCTCTTGTTAAACGATCTGATTGTTAGTCTACGACAGGTGTAAACCTTGTAACTAAATGATCTACCGGTTCGGCGGTTCTCAGGTAAGCATAAATAGCTTTTAGCTCATCTTCCGACATCTGGGCATACATACTCCATGGCATTGCTGTGTTAAATTCCCCATGGGCCACTTCGTGAAAATTAAAAGTGGAATCAGCGTAATATTTAAATCGACTTACGAACTGCTGCTCTGTCCAGGAACCAATACCTGTTTTTATGTCCGGAGTGATGTTGGCCGTTCTGACAATACTGCCATCTTCCATAGGAAATTCCATGCCCCCTGCAAGAGTCATCCCGGGAATGGGAGTACCCTGTTCCATCGGAGTGTGGCAATCCATACAACTGGCTGCAGTGACTAAATATTTACCCCATGATACCGGATCCGTTTTGTCTGGCTCTTCTTCAGCAAGCTCACTTTCCATAGGGATGGTGTTAATGATCAAATTCATCGGAAAGAAAGATTCTGAAACAGGCACTTCATTTTCGACAGGATCGAGAGTACGGAGATAAGCAATGATTGAGTAAATGTCTTCTTTGTTCATTTTAGCGTAGTTTGGATAAGGCATAATTGGGAATAGCGCCCGCCCATCTTTACTTACACCTTCGGTAACTGCGCGGTAAATTTCACCATCCGTCCAATTGTCCAGATTGGCAGGGGTCAAATTTGAAGCGTAATAATTGCCTGGAAATCCTTCTTCTGCTCCAAAACGATTTCCCCCTGCGCCCAGCATAGTTTTGTCTATTGGATGCGTAAACTTTGTTTTCTCCTGAGGAGAGTGGCAATGGGTACATAGCATAACGGAGTTGGCCAGATACTTGCCCCGTTCGATACGTTCCGTCGTTTGTTCAATTTGAATGTCCGGAGCCGGACCGACATTTGGAAGGGCATTCGATACATATGTCAATAAACCAGCTACCCCGACAATCACAATTAGAAATAGCACACCCAGCACCATTAATAACTTTTTCATAGCATTACATTTGTAGTTAGAGAAGCTTTGGTACCCCTTTTTCTTTAAACCCAAAAGCCCCATAGGATTGGGACTAATTTGCATAAAAAAAGGGTGATTTTCTACTATGGATAAAAGTGTGGGGAAAAGTCCTAAATCAGGAAGGTAATATGTCTTCCGTCGATATCTAAGCCACTAAAGCTGAACTCAGATTTCATCCAGTGGAGCGTATCGGGGTGGTAGAAGATGACGTGTGTCTCATCACTTTTGTAATACCAGGCATGGAAATCAATGTCGTCTGTAAATACATCGGTCTTCAGAAATAGAGCACCTTTTGGTTTGAGCATTTCTTTCAGCTTCAGAAATTCCTTATGAGGATGATGAAAATGTTCCATTACCTCGCAACTGACGATATAGTCATAGTTCAAGTCCAGAACGTCCGGGTTATTATCAAAGAAGGGATCAAAGGTGTTGATGGAATATCCCTTGTCGGTAAGCATTTTAGTGATAACGGGCCCGGTTCCGGAACCAAAATCCAGCCCAAGTGAATCTGGGTTAAACCTCTCCATAATTTTTTCCACCAGCGGTGACACGAACTCCTGATATCGGGGATCTTCCACATCATTATCATGACTTTCATACCTGAATATCTCTTCTTCAGGAGTTGGATAATCGTCGGTATCCATGAGAACCGCCCGGCAGTTGGTGCATCGGTGATACTGCCGGTCTTCATTCTCATAATAATAGAACGGTTCTGTCTTGGATGAACAGAGCGTACACTTCATCATTCTTTTTGAAGGAAGGTAGGAGTTCTTCCCATCAGATGTTAAGCTCTATCTTGGATACCAGTTTTTCAGCCTCACTTCGATGTTCTTATCGCCGGCATCAACCAGTTTTTTGAACTCCTGTATATCCTGTCCCCGGTGGTGATAGGGATAAACGATGGCGGGCTCAAAGTCTAAGACAGCATCAGAAGCCTGATTTATATCCATGGTGTACGGTAGATTCATGCAAACAAAGGCAATATCGATACCTTCCAGGTTCCTCATTTCAGGAATTCCTTCGGTATCTCCGGAGACATAGACATCTTTTCCACCCATGGTAAGTACATAGCCATTGCCCCAGCCTTTGGCATGCCTTGCATCTTTTTCGGGAAGATTATACATCGGGACAGCCCGAATGGTGATGCCTTCATATTCCATAGTCTCACCGTTGGCGATTACTGTAGTTTGAGCTAAATATTCTTCCGGCATTTGATCTGCAACAGCTTGAGGGACATAAAATGAAGTGTTCTCCGTATCTAAGCTGGCCAGTGTTTCAGGACTAAGATGATCACCATGTGGATGAGTAATAAGGATGACATCAGGAGCTGGTTTATCATCATATAAATTTGCTTGCCCCCACGGATCCATATAAACTGTTCGTCCATTCCATTCAAAAATTACCGTGCCGTGTAATATGGGATGAATCACCAGTTCACCCTCATCAGTTTCAACCCGATCAGGATTGTTATCCAGTTGGGCAAAGGCTGTACTGAAAGTGAATAATCCTAAAAAAAAGAATATAGAAACCGCTCGAATCATAATATATAATTAGTTGGAAGTTGATAGTGGAACCGTAAGAATTTGCCAAACATTCAATTCAAGAGAGTTGGACACTGGGTATATAAAAAAACCGGAAGTTCTAAGAAATCTGGCTTATTACTATGTAGGATATCCTCCGCCTATATAGTTGCGGAGCGAATCAATTTCCGATTTTTGGTTGGCGATTACTGTTTTGACCACATCACCAATCGAAATTACCCCAACAACCTTTTCATTATCTACAACAGGCAGGTGACGAATTTTCTTTTCCGTCATAAGCTGCATACAAAGGTTTACTGTATCTGTGGGCTCAACCCGAATGACATTCTTTGTCATGATTTTCTGAACTTTGGTCGTTTTTGACGTGCGTCCTTCAAGAATCACCTTATTTCGATAATCCCTTTCTGAGATAATCCCTTCGAGCTTTGAATCTTCCATCACCAGTAAAGCCCCGATGTTAAATTCAGCCATTTTAGCTATGGCTTCATAAACCGTCGAATCAGGCTTTACGGCAAATATATCCCGTCCTTTCTGATTTAAAATTTCTTTTACCTGCATATTCCGTACCTCCCTTAATTACAATTGGCTGTACTTGTAATAAAAGGATTTTTTCGAGATTTGCAAGCTGAAAGGATATCAGTCGTCGAAAGTTTTTTCCAGCCATTCAAACATGTGGTCAAAAGCCAACTCTCTTACTTCTTTTTTGGAAAGAAATACATCATGTATGGCATTGGGTATTTCCGCAAGTGATACATCCGGACCTAATTTCTTTCCAAGGGCTTTCATGTGCTCCACATCCAGGACCATATCGGTTTTCAGGATGCTCTCATTCCAGGTCTGATTTCTGCTCGATTTATCTGAATGAAGTATCAGAATGGGAATATTGATATCTGAACTATGGTGTAGCTTTTTTTGAGCTTTATTCATTGCAGAAACCCATTTCAGGTAAGCCGGAAAACCATTCAGGGGTTTCCAGTCCGTGTTATAATCCCATTCTCCGTATTTTTTGCTGGAAATGCTTGCTCCATACAAATGTGGGAATGGTTTTTCAAGAGATGCATAAGGCAAAAACCATGAGATAATACCAGCGGCGGGTAGTAAAAAAGCTCGCTGAAAAAAACTCAGATTAAATTGTAGAAAAGGCGAATTCAGGATGAGTTTTGTTACCAGTTTACGATTAGAGCCTTCATTCAGGTATAAGCTGCTGGTAAGTCCCCCGGTGGAATGACCAAAAAGAATAATACCGCCCTTATTTTCGGAGTCAATAATTTGAAGAGCACGATCTATCTCCGGAAAATACTCTTCAACAGAGCGACAGTAGTTTGGGGTTTGATGTGGAAGAAGAGACCGGCCATGTTTCCTTAAATCAAGGGCATAAAAATTATATCCTTGTGCATGGAAGGCTTCAGCAACATGAACCTGGAAGAAATAATCACTCAATCCATGAATATATAACACGGAAGGTCTTGCTGTATCATTTTCAGGAGACCGGACCAATGTAGCAATTACTTCGCCCTCGTAGTCTTCTTTGAGCTCAAGCGTTTGCTCCGAAAAATCCCCGATGTTCATTGAATTCATATAAACTTTTTAACCCGTCCCACCTGTCCGTCTGTTAGTCTTACTTTAATTCCATGAGGATGAGTAGCTGAATTAGTTAAAATATTTTGTACTACTCCGTTGGTGATTTTACCACTTCTTTGGTCTTTCTTGAGCACTATACCCACCTGCATGCCAGGCCTGATATCTGCTCTATTTTTGCCGTCCATATTGAGGTGAAAGATTTTTTTGAATTATAATTTATCCCTCAACACTAATTTTTATCTAATTGTTTAGGGCGTTTCTTAAGATAACTCAAATTTCATTTTGTTTAGAAGCGTAAATCCGTTTGGGATTTTATGAGTTAGGTACTATATACTCAAATATGAACAATCCGTTTAGAAAGTATTTTGGTCCCAGCACATTAGTGGCTGCCGCATTTATAGGTCCGGGAACGGTTACGGTATGTACACTGGCGGGCGTAAGGTCCGGGTATGTATTGCTTTGGGCGCTGCTTTTTTCTGTAATAGCCACAATTGTTTTGCAGGAAATGACCGGACGTTTAGGGATTATTACCCGCAAAGGATTTGGAGAAGCAATTCGTGAGCAGCTTGAGAGTCCGGTAATTAGAATAATGGCAATACTATTAGTTTTCAGTGCCATTATAGTCGGAAACATAGCCTATGAAGGAGGGAATATATCCGGGGCTGTATTGGGATGGGAAGAGTTTTTCATTGGTCTGGATTTTACTATTAATGGGTTAAATATCCGGATTACTTCTGTAGTAATAGGGGCTGTAGCTTTTTGGTTATTATTTTCCGGGAATTTTAAGCGGATTGTAAATGTAATGACCGCCCTCGTGGGCATAATGAGTATTGTATTTGTGACCACTGCAGTACTTATTCAGCCTGATATGGTGGCTATCCTTAAAGGTCTATTTATTCCATCGGCCTCACCAGATGAACTCCTTACTGTGATCGCTTTGATTGGAACGACCGTAGTTCCATATAACCTGTTCTTGCATGCTTCTACGGTTCAGGAACGTTATTCGAGCTTCTCGCAGCTGCGTGATATGCGGATTGAAAATGCAGTAGGGATTATTTTGGGAGGGCTGATCTCGATGTGTATTGTAATTACCAGTGCTGCAGCTTCAGATGGTTCATTGGGTAATATAACCAGTGCAGCAGATATGGCTGAACAACTAGAACCCTTATTGGGAAGCTGGGCAAAAACATTCATGGGAATAGGGCTTTTTGCTGCAGGAATTACATCTGCGGTAACAGCTCCGCTTGCAGCTGCTTATGCAGCTAAGGGAATGTTTGGGTGGAAAGATGATCTCAAGGATTTCAAATTTCGTCTCATATGGATGATTGTACTTTTCACCGGGGTTGTTTTTTCTGCCATTAGTTTTAATCCGGTCAGGCTTATTGAGTTTGCTCAAATTGCCAATGGAATCACATTACCGGTGATTGCTGTTTTCTTATTGTACATTATGAATAAGCCGTTGCTGCTTGGGACCAACTCCAATTCAAACCGGCAAAACATTTTTGGTGTAATTGTAATTATAGTTACGATTTTAATTGGGTTCAGAAGCCTGAATTCAGTCTTTAATTTCTTTTAGCTATGAAGAACAAAATTGATTTGAATTGTGATTTAGGTGAATTTTACGGCATGTATGATGAACGTCGTGACTCTAAAATTATGCCGTTCATTTCCAGTTGTAATATTGCCTGTGGGTTTCATTCCGGTGATCCGGTTACCATTTCCAAAACCATTCAATTAGCTCTGGAAAATAATGTTGCTATAGGGGCACACCCTTCCTATCCGGATTTGCAAGGCTTTGGCCGCCGGATTATGAACCTTTCTTCCGAAGAACTGGAAGCTTGCGTGCTGTATCAGGTGTCTGCACTGAAGGGAATGACGGAATCATTAGGAGGGAAACTTCACCACGTAAAACCGCATGGTGCTTTATACAATCATGCCGCTAAAAATGAAGATTTGGCACTCGGAATAGCTAAAGCGATTGTAAAGATTCAAAAAGACATGATGATTTATGCACCAGCGCAATCTAAACTGGCTGAAGTTGCCAAAGATGTAGGGCTTAAGGTAAAAAGTGAAGTATTCGCAGACCGGCAATATGAAGATGATCTCAGCCTGAGATCACGTTCCCTCGAAGGAGCAGTTCTGGATGAAAAGAAAGCGGTTTTAAAACAACTTTCGGCCTTTATGGATGGAGTGGTTCATACGTATGGCGGACTGGATTTACCCATTACAGCTGAAACTATTTGTCTTCACAGCGATACTGAAGGAGCAGCTGAATTAGCGAAAGAGATTCACGATTTTCTGGAGAAAAATGGAATCGAAATTACTTCCGCTTAATGACACAAACTGGCTGGTTTCTGTACTTGGGGAAAAGGCGCTTCTGCTAAAACCCAAGCTGGATGAAATTCCGCTTTCGGTCATTCATGAGTCAGTGAGAATTATTGAAGCTGCATCAATTCCAGTTGTTGTAGATATTATACCGGCTTACGACAGCATAGCAATAGTTTACAGCAGGCTTTTGGGTAATCTTGATGAAGAGATTGAAATTATATCAAAAGCTGTAGAAGAGAAAACAGTTGAAACGTATTCATCCCAAACTTGTGAGATTCCGGTTTGCTATGAGTTGGGGTTAGACTGGAGAGAAGTAGAAGAGAAAACCGGTTTTGAAAAAGAAGAAGTAATTCAAAAGCATTTATCAGTATCCTATAAAGTAGCCATGATGGGGTTCATTCCCGGCTTTTTGTACCTGTCAGGTTTAAAGGAGGAAATTGCTTGTCCACGTAAGGCAGAACCAAGAACCAGTATACCCGCTGGATCGGTTGGTATTGGAGGAAATCAAACGGGGGTTTACTCGCTTGAAAGTCCGGGGGGGTGGCAAATTATTGGCAGAACTCCGCTCTCTTTTTTTGATGTGCGAAAAGACCCGCCAATTAAAGTTAGAGCTGGGGATACCATTGTTTTCAAGCGTATCCCTGAAGTACAGTTTACAAACTTCAAGAAAGAGGAGGTATGAAAAATAGCCTGGAAGTAATAGACGGCGGATTACTAACCACTATTCAGGATAATGGCCGGTTTGGGTACAGACAATATGGTGTGCCTGTTTCAGGAGCAATGGATGATTATGCCTGCAGACTTGCGAACTGGCTTGTAGGAAATCCGGAAGGCTCGCCAGTTTTGGAAATGACACTTAAAGGGGGAACATACCAGTTCAATTCAAACTCTATTATTGCTATTACCGGCGCTTATATGAAGCCAAAGGTAAATGATAAGAAGGTTGAGATGAATGTCTCTGTGGAAGTCAAAGCAGGAGATGTATTATCTTTGGGCTACTGTAAAAGAGGATGCAGAAGTTATCTTGCTATACGCGGCCAACTTGATATCCAAAAAGTGCTGGGTTCGTATTCAACGTATTTGACGGGTAACTTCGGAGGGTTTGAAGGCCGTAAGCTGGCTCAGGGAGATGAGCTTTTTTGGGATGAAATCACAGAAGATTTTTCTTTAAAGGAAGTTCCAAAAGATAAATTGCCATACTATTCTTCTAAAGTAACATTGCGGATTTTGGAAGGTCCGGAATGGGATTGGTTGACTAAGAAACAGCAGTCGCAACTTTTGAATGCAGAGTATCAGGTTAGTTCCAAAAGTAACAGGATGGGAGTCAGGTTGTCGGGGCAAAACATTAAATCAGAAAAAGTACAAATGACTTCAGCTCCGGTTATACCAGGAATTATTCAGTTACCTGAAAGTGGAAATCCCATTATTATTATGAAGGACGGACAGGCTGTGGGTGGATACCCGAGGATAGCCAAGGTTGCGGATGCTGATCTGTGGAGGGTGGGGCAATTTTGGGGAGAAATGAAGATTAACTTCAACAAAATAAACAGGGAAGAGGCTGGTAAGCTTAGCAGCTTAAATAGAGCATTATTTGTTTAGATTTAAGGGTTGAAATAAGTGTTGATCTCTGTTTTCTAATTTGGCATCAACATTTTTTTGTTTGACTCTCTTCTATTTAAGCCGATAATACGATAAATAGTAGAATGCCGGACTTTATAAAAGGGATGTTTTTCACATAAATAATGTGTAATAATAAGGGCATATTTTTGAAAGGTTAAAACTGATGGGGCTCTTTTGCTTTGGAAAAGTTTTTTGAAAAATACAGGTTGGCCAGTTCGTTTCTTATAGGTGTTTTCTTAAGCATTTTGGTTGTTATTATGTGGCTTGGAAATCAGAAAGACATTGAACAAACACATAAAAAAAAGGTTGAAGAAACGGCGCAACTTGTAACACTTCAGTTTGAAAAAGCTGTTCAGGGGAATATTAATACCCTTCAAAATCTCAAGAATAGACTGCAAATTACGAATGGCAGTTATTTTGATTATTGGGAATATGATGCAGGGCTAATTGTTGAGCAGGATCCCTCATTTCTTTTCATTGAGTGGATCGATAGTACAATGGTTATTCAAAAAGTGCAGCCATTTGAAGGGAACGAAGAGGCCATTGGTCTGGATATTTCAAAGCTGGACTACCGGCGCGAGGATTGGCTCAAAACCAAAAAAGATTCCATTATCAATTTTACACACTGGCTTGGTTTGGTTCAGGGCCCCCAGGCTTTTTTGATTGATGCTCCCGTTTTTTATGACGGTACTTTCCAGGGGACAATCACTGCAGGTATGAATTTTACTTCTCAGTTCGATTTGGTAATGCAGGGCCTGGATCAGTATCACGTTGAAATACTTGATGACAAAGGAACATTATTCTATCAGTATGGAGAAAGCGCCAGAGCAGAAAACTTTCCAAGCTATACTATCGAGAATCCAATTGAGTTGAACAACACGGATTCTGGGTCATGGGTCATACACGTGTATCCGAACACAATTTTTGAAACAGCAAATTCCTCATTAGGCTCATACCTGAATCTTGTGCTGGGTTTGGCACTAAGCATACTTATCTCGGTCATATTTTACTATATGCAAACGGCGTTTACGGCACAGAAATCATCCCGGCATGCCAACGAGAAAATACGTGCGTTAATTGAGTCTTCACCAATGGGTATTTACGCTATAGATACAAATGGAGTGGTCAGGGATTTCTGGAATAAAGCTGCTGAAGAAATGCTGGGCTGGCGCCAGGAAGAGGCTATAGGACGATTTATGCCTCACATAGGGCAGGAATGGAAAGATGATTTTAAAGAGCTGATGGATATAAGCCTGAAGGAAGGAGAAATCAAAAACAAAGAAATTGTACGACAGCGAAAGGACGGCTCCCCCATACACATGCGCTTAAATGTGAGTAAGCTTGTAGGGAATGGAAGTGAAAACCAACAGATGTTGGCAATTGTTGAGGATATCACCAAAGAGACAGAGTATAAAAAACAGCTTGAAAACTCGGTTCACGAAAAAGAGGTCTTACTCTCGGAAGTTCATCACCGGGTAAAGAATAATCTCGCTATTATTGTTGGGCTAATTGAGCTGCAAAAGGAAGGTGTGCCTGATAAGAAACTCCAAATGATTCTGAAGGAGACACAAAACCGGATATATTCCATTTCCGGAGTTCATGAGTTGCTCTATAATACAGAAAGTTTTACAGAGATCACCTTTGGGGAATATGCCGTTAAGCTGATAGACCGGATCAGGAGTATGTTTGACAGCGGGGAAAGGAACATCAGTATAGAACATCAATTTGAATCAAGAGGGTTAAATATAAATCAGGCTATTCCATTGGGCCTGCTCATGAATGAGCTAATAACGAATTCATTTAAACACGCCTTTAATGAACAGAATGAGGGGAAGATCTTTATAAGCTTTAAGGAAAAGGGAGAATCAATTGAAGTTGTATACCAAGACAACGGCAAAGGTTTTGATAAGGATATTTTTGAACATTCCAATACTCTGGGTGTTACTCTCATCCGAACTTTGATAGACCAGTTGAATGCAGATTATACAATACAGTCAGTAGAGGGGTTTAAATTCACTTTCTATTTTGAGGCCAAAGGCAGGGGAGCCCATTCGAATTTGTAGTCCGTTTTTTCAACAACACCCGATTTTTCCTCTTCACTTTTGATTCTTTAACACTAAATCTTGGCCAATACTTTGTAGCCTTTAATTGCTTTTTAAATATTTTAAACTTAAAGAGCTCGCATTTAGTGATTCTATAAATGTATATTTTCCATTCACTTGTTTGCTTTACAAAAAACAAATAAAAAAAATATTGCATATATAAAGTATACCTAGCATATTGAGCATGTGTTTTGAAAGCGCTTTTGTGAGTAGTAAAGCTAAAAAAGAAGGAATTAATTAAATCAGTATGCAATGAGTTGGACTGTAAAAACCGAGCTTTTAGATAACTCTAAAGGTGTGATGCCTCCCGTAATACAAATAGTCATGTTAGTTTTTGCATTGAGCCTTCCTGTGGCTATTCAAGCGCAGTCTGTAGGTGTTCTGGAAGGGCAGGTGGTAGACTCAACTAATAATGAGGCAATTTTAGGGGCTAATATATATATAGCAGAAATTTCCAGAGGGGCTGCCACTGATAGTGATGGAAATTATAGAATAGAATCAATCCCTGAAGGTGAATATGATGTGCGTTTCTCTTACCTGGGTTATAAAACACAAGTTTTTAGTATAGTTATTTCTGGTGGTGGCACAACCATTCTCAACATTTCTTTATTACCCGATTTTATTACCGGTGAAGAGGTTCAGGTATTGGCGCAGGCAGCAGGTCAGGCAGCTGCAATAAAAGACCAGATTCAATCTAACACAATTGTAAATGTTGTGTCAGCGGAACGAATAAATGAATTGCCTGATCAAAATGCAGCTGAATCGGTAGGGAGATTGCCTGGGGTTTCAGTGCAGCGAAATGCTGGTGAGGCACAAAAAGTAGTGGTAAGAGGTTTATCCCCAAAATTTAACTCTATTACAGTTAATGGGGTGCGTATTCCCGGAACAGATGAGAATAACCGATCTGTTGATCTTAGTTTAATTCCACCTGATGTATTAGGAGGGATTGAAGTGTTTAAGGCACTTACACCAGATAAAGATGGCGATGCTATTGGGGGTACAGTTAATCTTTTGGTAAGAGAAGCTCAATCTGATTTCAGCGGTAGTGCTCGTGTCCAAACAGGATATAATGATTTAGAAAATGAATTTGGGCAATATAAGGCTAGTATTAACTTAAGTGACCGTTTTTTCGACGATAAGCTTGGCTTATTGGTTACAGGTAGTATTCAAAAGGTAAATCGAAGTTCTGATCTATTAGAAGCTGATTACGTGTACCGGCAAGAGTCGGGAAGTGTGGAAATTGAGAACCTTAACCTGGCTGATACTTATGAAACACGAGAGAGGTACGGTGCCAGTGTTTCTTTGGATTATGACTTATCTGAAGACTCTCAATTTTTCTTCAGCAGTTTTTGGGGGAGAACGGACCGGGATGAACTGAGAAGACGAAAAAGATACAGAGTAGGAAATGGGCGTGTTGAGTACGATTTAAGAGATCGGCAAATCAATGAACAAGTATTTTCCAATTCTTTAAGAGGCGAGCATGAACTGGGCTGGGCAAAACTAGATTGGCAGGCAGCGCATTCTTATACGCTTACAGAGCGCCCATATTCAGTGTATTCCAGATTCCAGGAATTAACAGCTTATGAGAATGGCCTGGTTGATAATCAAGGTCCAGAACCTATTCCACAGTTCGCCAGAAATGAGTTGAGTGAAACCTACTTTTTGTACAGCACTTTTGATCCTAAAGAAGGGAGTGATAGAGACGTAACGGGAGAATTAAATATGGAGATTCCATATGAACTCTTTGGCAATACTTCGGGGTATCTGAAATTTGGAGCGAAATACAGGGATAAAAAAAGAATACAAGATATAGACTCCTATCAAACAGATTTTGGAGTGATAAGTGATATTGGACAAGCGAATAGTGATCAATATGAATTATATAATGATGAGCATATACTGATTAGTAATTTCTTGGATCCGGATTTTAAAGCCAATGGCTTCTTGGATGGTGAATACGATTTTGGTCCTGGGTTAGATGACAATCTCTTGAACCAGTTTTATAGAAATTATAAAGACCAGTATGATCCCAATCGTTATGTAGAACTATCAGATTACACGGCGGGAGAGAATATTTCAGCAGCCTATATAATGACAGAAATCAATTTGGGTTCTAAGTTGATGTTTCTTCCAGGTGTTCGCTATGAATACACCGAAAATTATTATGAAGGGTATTATGGCAATCTGTTTAATAACCTTGGCAGAAGCGGAACCCTCAGAGATACAACGGGTGGGCAAAACTATGGAGAGCTACTGCCCATGGCTCATCTCAAATTAAACATTATTGAAGGAATTGATCTGAGACTAGCTGTTACCAGAACCTTGTCTCGTCCTGATTATTATAATTTGATTCCATCTGAATTTATAAATGAGGCAGAGTTTACCATTAGCCGCGGTAATCCAAACATTAAGCATACCAAAGCTATAAACTATGACGTATTCCTTTCATTCTATAAAAGCAGCCTTGGTTATTTCTCAGTCGGAGCGTTCTATAAAGAACTAGACGACATCGACTACATTGCAGAAACCAGGGTTCGGGAAGGAGAATTTGCCGGTTTTAGTTTAACAGAACCCATAAATGGGAGTGAATCTACCGTTCGTGGTGTAGAATTGGATTTGCAAACAGACTTCAGGTTTTTACCCAAACCTCTGGATGGTTTAATACTGAATGCCAACGTTTCTTTTATAGAATCGGAGACGTTCTTTCCATTATTAGTGGTGGCCGGTAATAATCCGGAGCCGCCGTTCAACCCTATCTATAAAGATTCTTCCCGGGCAGGAAAACTTCCCGGACAGCCAGACTTCGTATCCAGTTTGACAATCGGTTATGAAAAAGGTGGATTTTCCGGACGTGTCTCCTACTCCTACCAGCGTGAAATTCTTGAGCGTGTAGGCCGGCTTCCAGAGTCAGATATAGTGGCAGATGCTTACGGATACTGGGATTTGGTAATTAATCAGCAATTCAAAAGCCTGGATTCATTTGTGTTTTTCCTAAACGTCAACAACTTCACTCGCGAATCAGAAAGCTCTTTTACAGGTGCAAGGCAGTTTACGGGAGAGAATGAAGTTTTTGGTTTAACCGCAGATGTTGGGGTTAGATATAGATTTTAGTGTTAACTAATACCAAAATGAGATAACAATAAATCATACAGCCAAAAAGGAGGCTTATATGAATACTACTTATACTACAAGGAGGCCCATAAATAGTAAAAAACTATTAGGGTTTATATCGAAACTGTTGCTAGTAGCAGCAGTGATGTTGTTTGCGAGTAATGATGTATTTGCACAGCGAACAGTAAATGTAGAGCCTGGTTTAGGAACCTTAAATGAGGCAATTGCCAGTGATACTACCGAAACAGGTGCACGTGTGGATTCGAATACCGTTTATGTTCTTGAGCGTGGTGGATTTTATGCTTTGGAAGGAAGTATACAGAATAGAGGATATCATCTATCCATTGTTGCTGAAGAAGGCGAAGGAGAGCGACCAATGCTTGTTCCTGCCGCTGGAGAGGGAGGAGTTTCTAGCCGCCCCATTCGTGCACGTGGAGACTTAACTGTACGAGGACTTTATATTACCGGAGAAGATAATACCGGTGCCTTAAATGGTGATTTGAGAATTATTCGCGTAAGTGAAAATGATGTTACCATCACAGTTGATGATTGTCATCTTGACAAAGATGGACAGGCTGCATTCCGAATTGACAATTCGGGGAATCGGATTTTTATAACCAATTCTACAATTAGCAACATCGGTACTACAGCCAGTTTGGATAATGGACGCGTAATTGATGACCGAGGAAGTCAGATTGATACTCTTGTTATGGAGAACAACACATTCTATAATATTACCAGTCAGGTATTACGAGATGCTGGTGGAGAAATAAACTATGCCAATATTAACCATAACACAGTTGTGAATATTGGAAAAAATGGTGCCTTCGAATTTGGACAAGTTGTTGAAGCATACTTTACCAATAACCTGGTTATTAATGGTGCCTTCATGGGAAGACCGGAATCTGAGGTTGCAGAGGAATCATTGTTCGTAGTACGTGTTGATCCTCTTTCACAGGCGCAGATAGATTCTCTGGGTGAAGCCTCGGTAACTATCAGCAATAATAACATTTACAGAGATCAGTCATTAACCGATGCCTATCCTGACTCCGTTCTTCCAGCAGTGGATTTTAATGCCAACGCTGTGTCTTATATTGAGGCTGCGGGTACCGGAAGTTCAAACATCTCAGAGGATGTCACCTTTACAAATGGTCCGGCAGTTCCTGTAGATGTTATGACTTCATTCTACGCAACTCCGGATGCTTCTCAACCGGATATGCCAACTGATGGCGAACCATTCGACTTTGGATACGCAGCTACCTTTGATTCTTATACTGCGGGTACCTCAGGTCAGCAACTTGGTTCATTAATCTGGCATGGCGGTATGACCGTAAGCAATGAAGTTGAAGAGCCTGGAAAAGATGCTCCTCAATCATTTAAGCTAAATGGTAATTATCCAAATCCATTCAACCCAACTACCAATATTTCATTCAACCTGTCAGAAGCTGCTAATGTAAGTGTTGATGTATTTAGTGTGATTGGTCAGCGGGTGATGACTATTCCTGCTCAAAGAATGAGTGCAGGAAGTAACCAAAATATTAAGATTGATGCTTCCAGTCTCACATCCGGGTTATACATTTACAGAGTTACAGCTAATGCTGGTAACAATAGTTTTGTGAAAACCGGAAGAATGACTCTTATCAAGTAAGATCAAAATTGATTCCATAAAATAGCCGGAGGGCGGGTGAAAGAGCCCTCCGGTATTAATTGCACGCTCACTCATGTTTAAGAAGTCGAAAAAGAATTTGTACAAAAGCTATATACATTTCTGGTGGTGTTTGGCTTGTATGCTCGTTGTATTCGGATCATGCAAATCAGTAAACCAACCCGAACCCATATCTTTTCAACAGCAACCCTATTTTTTTGATGCGGGAGCAGCTCAGTCTGAGCTTTCAGATAATGGTGTTCCTTTGACGGCAAGCTGGCAGTATTCCAAAGAAAATGGATATGGCTGGCTCAGTAATAATAAAGGCGAAAGCTTTTTTCATGAAGGTTGGGAACCTTCCCGAGACGCTTTCCTGATAGATGGAATTGCAGGGGATGAGCTAAATTTCAAAGCGGATATTTCCAAGGGAGAATGGTGGGTTACCGTTTGGTTTGAAGCAGGGCTAGAAGATTCAAGCACAGCAAACATAATAGCTAATGGTAAAAATATTACTCCCTGGCTACAAACATTTACTCCCAATTCTGAAGAGCGGGAAAGCATTCAGAAAATATATCGTGTGATCCAGCAAAAAGTGACGGTAGAAGATCAGGGTCTTCAATTAGACTTTGTAGGGAATGAAGATGTATTTCGGCTTCTCGGATTTTCAGTAATTCCGGATTCAGAACCAAAGGGAAAGGCAGCAGAGATTTATGAAGAAATGAAATCTGCCGGTGGTTTTGATAGTGAAGAAAAACTGGAGCCAATGATAGAAAAACTGGATCGGTTGGCTCAACAAGAAGAATACGAGAACTTTGCAGCATTCTGGAAACTACAGCTCCAAATCTTGAAGAAAGCAGAGAAATACTTTTGGTACCGGGGTTGGAGCAAATACACCGAACAAACTGAATTAGGGCTGTTTGATCACCTGCATCAAACGGTAATGCTTTACGATGGACTCCTAAATTACGAAGGAGCAGATGAAAACCCACTCTATGAACGGGAACTTTGGTACAGAGGGAGATTGCTGTACTGGTTATGGCTCGAAAGAGGAATTCATTATGAGAAGGATGCGGCCGAAAGAGATTTAGCTAAAATGCTAGAGCTTCATCCTCAGAATGAGTTGGTTCGAATGTACAACGGAGAGAAAATTGATAACGGAGATCCTTTTGATAATGTTAAAAAGCCATCGAATGCTCCTGATTGGGCTTTTGCCCAATGGGAAGTAACCAATCGGTTGAAGCATATTGCCGACTGGTGGGTGCTGGAGCAGCAGGACGAACGAGGTGAATTTGGAGGAAAATACGGCGATGATGTTGAGATTCTGCGCTTTTGGTCACCGTTGATATTATCGGGTGATTCTGTGGTGTATCAGGGATGGAAGAAGTTGGCCGATGGCGTTTGGAACAGCTCAAAAGTATATAAGGGATATGCCAAGAACCCAAGTGATGTAGAACACTCCTCAGAATTTATTTCTGATACAGCTCCTCTTATGGTTTTGTATAATGACGATACCAAATATGAAGAGCGATTATCCTATTCTGCAAAATATTTTAAGGACTTGTGGACAGGGTTTAATGATAATAACCACCGCTTTTTTAAATCAGCGTGGTTTAGCTCAACAGAAATAGAAACAGAACCGCCCAAAAACCGGGATGTTCCATATACCACACGTGCTGCAAAAGCAGTTCGGTATTATGCCTGGAAAACACAGGATGAACCTACTGTAACAGCTCTTAAAGAATGGGCAGATGGCTGGCTGGCTGTATCTCAAAAAACCGATAAGGGTAAACCTTTGGGTATAATACCAGCTTCTGTAGCATTTCCGTCTGAAGAATTTAACGGAAGTGAAGACAACTGGTATACGGCAAATATGTTTTGGGATTACTTCGACTGGAGCGGAGGGAGCGCTATTCTGGATCAGCTGCTATTTACCTGGACAATGACAGGCAACGATAAGTACCTGAAGCCTTTTGTTCAGCATTTAGATTTGGTTTCAAAGTATGACAGCTATCTGATGAAGTCGGATAATCCTTTTGAAGAGGGTTCTGAAGGCTGGGCTGCTTATCAGCTGGGTAACAGTGATGGGTTTTGGAATGTAGTTGGTACCTGGCGATTGCTTACTGGCTATACAGACTATGATGATTTAATCATTGCTCATGGCACTCCATTCATTAAATACAGACTTTCTGGTAATACCAGTTATTTGGTTGAGGGTATTCAACCCTACCTGGAAACTATCCGCTACAACTATCCGCTATTTACTACGGAAGCAATCCATACCGATCGTATTCATATCGGGCCAGGTAATGCACGAGAAATAGGCATTGTACAAGGTATGGTTACGGGATACGGTATTGCTGAAAGCTCCTCACCTTATATAGCGGTAAGCTGGGAAGATGCCAGCAGGGATATTACCTATTTGGTTACAGATAGTGATTCGACAATGCTGGAAGCAGATCTTTATTCTTTTTCAGAGAAGGATGAAGAACTAACCATGCGCTCCTGGCAACTTTCGAAAGGGAACTACAAAATGAAATTAATCACCCGGGGAGAGACTTTCGAATCAAGGGATATCACCATAAATAAAGGTGGTGATAGAATCCGGTTAAAGCTGCCATCTAAACAGTTAGTCAATATTTCTATTCAACAAATTTCTAAATAAGTGTAGATGTCAGATTCACTATCAAAAACAGGTTTTCTGGAAAAGTTTAAGCTTTTCATTATCTCTATTGGGCCGGGATTGTTCATCATTGGTTACAATATTGGAACCGGAAGTGTAACTTCAATGGCTTCTACCGGAGCTGAGTATGGGATGAGAATGGCATGGCCGTTAATGCTTTCCTGCATTTTTACGTACATACTTATTGTTCTTTTTGGCAAGTATACAATTGTGACCGGTGATACAGTTATTCACAGTTATAAAAAGCACTTCGGTAAACCTGCAGGCTTGTTTGTACTTATTGCTTTAATATTTACAGAGGCAGTAGGATGTATTGGGGTCATGGCCATAGTGACCCAGGTTACTCAGGAGTGGACGCGTCCACTTACAGCATCCGGTGCAGGAATAGATCCGCTATACTCAACTATTTTCTTTGGTGGGGCATTGTATGCTTTGCTTTGGAAGGGTAAGCAAAACTTCTTCGAGAAAGTGCTCGCGGTATTTGTAGGAGTGATGGGGCTGAGCTTCATAATTACCATGTTTATGGTGATTCCTGAACCATCGGAAGTAATCGCGGGCATTGTTTCCGGAGTCCCTAATGAATCTGGAGCCTTCTTGCTTATCGCAAGTATGGTTGGCACAACGATGGGGGCCGTAATTTATGTAGTTCGCTCGGTGCTTATTAAAGGAAAAGGATGGGGAGTCGAACAGTTTAAACTCGAAAAAAGAGACGCAAAGATATCAGCCATTTTGATGTTTGTATTAAGTATTGCGGTGATGGCAGCTGCAGCGGGCACATTGCATCAGCAGGGTATGAAGGTAGATAATGCCATAGATATGGTACGCCTTCTTGAGCCTTTTGCCGGACGATTTGCTGTTTCAATTTTTGTGGGTGGTATTCTGGCTGCAGGACTTTCTTCATTGTTTCCCCACATTATGCTGGCTCCCATGCTGCTTTCGGATTATCAGGGGGTGAATCCTGACTTTCAATCCAAGACGAACAGATTAATCTCACTAGGCATCGTTTTATTAACTCTCACGGTGCCGTTATTTGGAGGCAGACCCGTCTTCATAATGATATTGTCCCAGGCGTTTATCGCTACAGTTACTCCGGTTGTCATTTTGTTTATGATCATTCTTATGAATCGAAAAGAGGTGGTGGGAGAACATGCTCTCAAACCAGCCAAAAATGTAGTTTTGGGTGTGATTTTTCTCTTTTCACTCATAATGGCAGTACTGGGAATCATTGGGATTTTTGGGATTTAGAAAATAGTAACATTGAACAATTAGAAGGATAGCATGCTCTTTCCACAACAAAATAATTTTCGCGCAGTATTTGATTTAAGTGGGTACTGGAATTTAAAAGCAGATCCTGATGCAAAAGGTCATCAGGAAAAATGGTATAAGAATAAACTATCCGGGGAAGTGCATTCTATAGCTATTCCGGGATCCTGGAATGAACAGCTTGCAGAGCAAGGATTGCGCAACTATGTGGGTAAAGCATGGCATGAAACATATTTTTCCATTCCCGAGGCAATTCAGGATAAAAACAAAGTTTGGCTGCGTGTTGCCGCTGCTGATCATAAGGCAGAAGTCTGGCTGAATGGACATTTTATAGGTGAACATTCAGGAGGGTTTCTGCCTTTTGAATTAGACTTAACAGACGCACTTACTGATAAAGGCCAGAAGAATCACCTTGTGGTTTGTGTAGACAGTTCTCTGTCGATGCATACCATTCCACAGGACGTAAGCCCGGAATCACCGCTTTACAATACGCCAAGCTATGAACGCCGGCATCTTTATCCGGCCACCCGATTTGATTTTTTCCCGTATGGCGGGCTCACACGCTCTGTACAACTGGTTACAACTCCCAAAGAGTTTATTAAAGATACCTCCATTACTTCTACTCTGGAAGGACAAGTAACCATCACCGCAGACATAAAAGGGGATCTGGACTATAATGTCCAGATCTTGTCTGCGGATGATCAAAAAATAGCTGAAAGCCAAAGTAAAAACGGAAAGTGTGAACTTTCCATAGATGACCCTGTTTGGTGGTCTCCTTCAAATCCTTATCTGTACACCGCTACAATTTCTCTGATAAAAGAAGGTAAGGTTATAGATGAATATCACGAGCAATTTGGTATTCGTGAAGTTCGGGTTGAAGGAGGAAAAGTGATGTTTAACAATGAGCCGCTTTTTATGAGTGGTTTTGGTAAGCACGAAGACTTTCCAATTGTGGGGAGAGGCCAGTTTCGTCCGGCATACCTTAAAGATCATGAATTAATGCGATGGATTGGTGCCAACTCATACCGGACAAGTCATTATCCCTACGATGAAGAAATGATGCGTTTGGCAGACAAGCTTGGTTTCCTGGTGATAGACGAGGTTCCGGCGGTAAGTCTGGGGTTTTGGTCAGATGATTTTAATGAATTAAAACCACTGCTCGATAATCATAAAAAAGCGATCAGGGAATTAATAAAAAGGGATAAGAACCACCCGAGTGTGATTTCATGGTCCATTACTAATGAACCAAATCTATGGGCTGAAGAATTTTATCAAAATGATGCCAGTAAAAAGTATTTTAAAGAGTTGTATGAGTTCACAAAGGAATTAGATAACAGCCGCCCCATCATGTCAATTTCTATGGCAGCACATAAAGAAGAAGATGTAGTGCTGGAATCGTGTGATATCATTGGAATAAACAGATACTATGGTTGGTACACAAAGCCGGTAGACCTGGAGCAGGCAGGTAAAGATTTAGCCAGAGAACTGGATGCCACATTTGAAAAATATGGCAAGCCAATGATGGTTACTGAGTTTGGTGCAGATACAGTGGAAGGCTTGCATGCTACTACTGCACAAATGTTTACGGAAGAATTTCAGACGGCTTTTATTTTTAAATATCTGGAGGTCATGGAACAGAGAGATTTTGTTGCCGGAGCCCATGTATGGAACTTCGCCGATTTTATGACGCCACAGCATTTCCGCAGAGTTGTACTAAACAAGAAAGGTGTATTTACACGCGACCGTCACCCAAAAAGTGTGGCATTCAAGTTAAGAGATCATTGGAATTCATTTGAAAAGATTCTGGATGACCACCGCCCAAAGGAACCTAAATCAGGATTCCTGATACCCGATATAAAATAAATAAGCAGTATTAAATTAAGTCCTGGATAGAAGTATGAGTTCGGATCGATTAACTATTTGGCATGTTGGAAACTGGTGTATTCATATAGGCCAAACGTATGTGGAATCTCCTTTTGAGGCTCCAAGTAAAGATGTAGAAGTACTGAACTATGCAAAGCCTTTTGTGGATACTTTGCGGAAAATTCCTGCAGCTGAGGTTATAACACAACCGTCCTGGGAATTGTATCATATGTCACCGGAAGAGTTTGACGAGAGACTGGAATGGGCCGACATCATTATTTTTGCAGATGTAGAAACTAAATGCCTGATGTTACATCCTGACTTCTTTAACCGCACGAAATGGGAAGATTCCTATGTTACCTTCCCGGACCGGTTTGACCTGCTGAGAGAATGGGTGGAAGAGGGTGGCCATTTTCATATGAATGGAGGATGGCTAAGCTTTTCGGGTGAACTTGGTAAAGGTGGCTGGGGCAGATCCCGGTTCAAGAATGTGCTACCCGTAGACTGTTTGGTTGGTGATGATTTGATAGAATCAACTTCGAGTTATAAAGTAAGAACGGTAGAAGATAGTCACCGAGCCGTTAAGGGACTCGATTGGGATACCGTTCCTCCCATACTGGGATTCAATGAAACGAAGCTTAAATCATCTGCTACTGCCATTGTTGAAATTGAAAATATGGGGGAGTGGCATCCTTTACTAGCAGAGCATGAATTTGGTAAAGGCAGGGTTTCAACCTGGATGACCGGTGCCAGTCCTCACTGGGGAATTAATTTCATGAAGTGGGAACAATACCAGCAATTCTGGACACAACTGTTTAATCCCAAGGCATGAATTTCACACCAATAGACTGGATAATACTAATTACCTATTTGTCAGTTACCGTCTATGTGGGTATCTGGGTGAAGAGGTATGTTCAGAATCTTAGTGGTTATATGGTAGCCGGCCGGAAGATTAAAGTTTCGCTGGGCGTGGCTACTTTTACCGCTACTGAGTTAGGTACGGTAACCTTCGTTTACTTTGGGGAACTGGGATATGTGACAGGTTTCTCATGCTTTGTCATTGGAATTCTGGCTATGATAGCATACACAACAGTTGGGAAAACTGGCTTTATTATTGAAAAACTCCGGCACTATGGAATGATGACCATTCCTGAATTCTATGAACTCAGGTTCAATAAGAAAGTTCGGGTAACCGGCGGCCTGATTCTGTTTGTTGGAGGTGTGCTGAATATGGGAATCTTTTTGAAATTTGACGGAATATTTCTTTCCGAAGTAATGGGTTTTGGGCCACAGGCTTTGGGGTTTATTATGACCTTGATGCTAATTGTGGTAATGTCGTACACCATTCTCGGGGGAATGTTTTCAGTTGTCATTACAGATTTCATGCAATATGTGGTGCTTTCATTTGCAATGCTTGCTACGACTATAATCGTTCTGCTGGAAGTTGATCTAAGCCTGATTTCCGAATCCGTAATGTCAGGTTTTGGCAGCGGTGGTTTTAATCCAATAGAAAATCCAAGGTTTGGCTGGAGCTTTATAGTCTGGATCCTGGTGACAAATGTTGCCGCTGCTGCACTATGGCAGCCGGGTACATCCAAGGCATTATCATCTGAAAGTCCTGAAGTAGCTAAGAAAGTATTTTGGATTACAGGACTTACTTTTGCCGGAAGAGCCATGATTCCAATGTTCTGGGGAGTTGCTGCTTTCGCCTACTTCGGTGCTGGCGAGAATAGTGCAGCCGCCATGCCCATGTTACTTGGTGAATTGGTTCCGGTTGGCTTACTCGGTTTGTTGGTAGCAGGTTTGTTAGCAGCTTCTATGTCTACCTATAGTTCGTATGTACTCGCCTGGAGTTCGGTGATAACTTTGGATGTTATTTCAATTTTGAAACCGGGCGGATTTAGTGAGCAAACCAAAATGCTCATATCCAGATTTATATCAGGATTGATTGGGCTTTTCTTGCTCGTATTTGGACTATGGTATCAAATTCCTGAAACGGCTTTTCAGTACATATTTATAACGGGGACCATGTACACAGCAGGTGCTTTGGGCACCGTTACAGCCGGTTTATATTGGAAAAAGGCGAACGATGTAGGGGCTCAGGCTGCATTAATTTTAGGAGCGGTAACTCCGGCAGCCTTTCTGCTTTTGGAAAAATTCTCATCTGAATTGCCGTCTTGGCTTGCATTCGCAACAGATGTTAACATCGCAGGGTTTCTTAGTTTTATTCTTGCAGCTTTAGGTATGATAGTTGGTTCGTTGGCTACACAGAAGAAATATCCGGCCAAAATTATTAACGAAGCGGAGATTAGTTATGAATGAAGCTACCATGATTTGGATGATCATATTTGGAGTATTTGCGATTATATTTTTTGTGATTGCAGGAATTGTTTCGGTAAAAGGAATAGCTGAGATTAAAGAACTTTTTAACGACCCCGATTTACAGAACAATGATTAATTCAAGAATCACTTGTGCATATTTATATACCATCAGTAAGTATGGGTATCCCCCTCCAGCTGGAGATACGCTCCAATACCTGGATGAATTTAAAGCTATGGGCTTTCAGTCAATAGAGCTTGAAGGTATCAGGGAAGACCACCTGAATGAGGTGTATGAATTGCGTCAGGGCATCAGCAAAAAAGTAAAAGAGCTGGAACTGGAAGTTCCCTATTTCTGTGCGGTATTGCCCGGACTTTCATCAGATAATCCAAAAGAAAGAGAACACAATCTTGAGTTATTTGAGAAAGGCTGTGAAGTTGCTTCTGCTTTAGGATCAGTCGGAATTTTGGATAATGCTCCTTTACCACCCTATCAGTTTCCGGAAGATATCCCGGTTGTAAGACATTATCATGAAGATGTAATTCTTGCAGCAAAATTCCCTGAAAACCTGAATTGGAAAAAGTATTGGGAGCAGCTTACATCTACGTATCGGGAGGCATGTGACATTGCTGCAAACTATAATCTTACGTACCAAATGCATCCGGCTCTGGGTGTTTTAGCCTCTACAACAGATGCCTTTCTGCATTTTCATGATGCTGTTGGGCGAGATAATCTTCGTTTTAATTTCGATACTGCCAATCAATACTTCCTCAAGGATAACCTCCAGCTTTCTCTAAGAAGACTTAAAGATTACATCGATTACATCCACATCTCGGATAACAGAGGAAAAAAAGTTGAACACCTGGCTATTGGAGAAGGAATAATCCGTTGGGATGATTTCTTTGAGACTTTAGATGTAATTGGTTTTAAAGGACATTTCGGGATTGATATCGGAGGAGATGAGTCGGATGTAGCCGATTTAGATTCAGCATATACCCATGCCGCAAAATTTATTCAAGAAAAGCTATAAGACTATGAAAACCATTCGAAATACGTTATTCGCAGTTCTGTTTACTACTCTCTGTATAAATACAGTAGTTGCTCAACAGAATATAAACCTGGTTCCAAATCCCCAGCAGGTTGAATTCATGCAGGGCACGTTTTCTCTTTCTGAGGATATTTCAATTGAATTTCATCTAAGTGATAGTGAAGAAGAAGCTTTTCTTGCTGAGCAATTATCTAAGGAATTCCAGCAAAGCTTGGATAAGGAAATTTCCGCAAAAGCGGACCATAAAATTGTAGTTGGGATTTTTGGTGATAGTAATAAATTTGATCGATTAGCTAAAAAGTATGGAGTAAGTACAAATGACAAAATCGGAGATGAAGGCTACCAACTGATGGTATCAAAGGATCTGATTTTAATCTCTTCAAATACCATAAAAGGTGCTTTTTACGGCGTTCAATCCTTAAAACAATTGGTGAGAACCCAACGAAAAGAAGGCGAAATACCAGCTTTAAAGATTACGGATTGGCCCGATCTGGAAATACGTGGCATGATGGATGATATAAGTCGTGGTCCGGTTCCAACCAAAGAGTACATGCGTCAGCAGATTGAGCGTATGGCAGAGATGAAGATCAATCTGTTAACGTACTATACACAGGATGTGGTGAAGACAGAAAGTCACCCTGCATTTGCTCCTCCCGGCGGTGCATTGGATATCGACGAGTGGGCAGAGTTAGCTGATTACGCAAAAAAATTCCACATTGACCTGGTTGGCAACTTTCAATCATTTGGGCACTTCGATCAGATCCTGAAGCATCCTGAGTATGCACATTTGGGAGAAAGCGGGATGCTGCTTTCACCGGCTTTTGAAGAAAGTTATGAACTCCTTGAAGATATTTATTCGGAAATGATCCCGGCTTTTCACTCTGATTACTTTCACATCAATTCCGATGAAACCTTTGATTTAGGCACCGGCGCTTCTAAGGGAATGGTGGACAGTTTGGGAATGGAAGTGGTGTATGCAAATCACATCAAAAGAATACACAAGATTATTACAGGCATGGGCAAGAAGGTTATGATGTGGGGAGATATTGCCCTCGAGCATCCCAAGCTGCTTGAACTGCTTCCTAAAGATATCATCCTGATTACGTGGGGTTACGACATTATGGAAGATTATTCCCACAGAATTATTCCATTTAAAGAGGCGGGCTTTACCCAACTTGTATCAACAGGAATCCTGAACTCCTACAGTACTATTCCGGATTTTAACGTAGCTAGAGGAAATATCGGTGGATTTATGGAAGAAACAGTAAAACAAGGTGCCTGGGGTATGTTAAATACGGTTTGGGATGATGGCGGTTTTGCACTGTTCTCCAGAGATTGGTACGGAGTAGCTTATGCGGCCGACCAAAGCTGGCACAGTAACTTCGATGATGATACTTATGACACCCGGTTTAACCGCGCGGTATATGGAGCAGAAGGAAATGGACTCTCTGAAGCTATTCATTCCCTAAACGAGTTGGCCAATTTGAAGTCAACAGAGAAGATGAATGAAGATATCATTTGGGCTAAAGTAGTTCCGGAAAAAGGAGAGACTGTTCTCATGAATATTCAGGACTGGCCTAAGGTGATGGACATAGCTCAGCAAGCAGAAGATCATCTACAAAGCTACGACCCTCTGATCTATGAGGAAGATCTTTTATACATCCAGCACATCATCGATTTATACAAGTTTATGGCTACCAGTCGCCCTGCATTGGTGGAGGCTTCTTCTAATTATACAGAGGCATTATCAATTCAGAATGAAGATAGAATGGCTGCCCGTTCAAAATTGGTGAAAGCATATGGACTTATTTCTGAAGCTTATACTGATTTGACTGAGTTAAAGACTCGGAATCAGCACTTGTGGTCTATGGAAAACAGAGTGTATGCCTTAGATCGGGTAATTGAAAAGTATGATATGCAGATTGCAAACCTATCCGAATTAAGAGATTCTGTTTTAAGCGTAACTTATGGTTTTGATAAGGAAGAGGAGCTGCCTTCACCTTCAGAAATCCGTCTTGATATCGAAGAAAGTGAAGGATGGTATTTCCAGGGATGGCTGATGATTGAACCCATTCCTAATCCGGGAGGCTATAAAGATCCGGGAGTTGATCATCTGGAAGATATGAGCGGAATTGAAGAAACTTTCCCTAATGTGACCGAAGAGTTTTTCTATGATGATGTGAAGTACCGCTGGAGACGAGTTAATACACCGTACTTTGCAAAAGTTGATTTAGATGAAATTCACGGCAGATCAGAAAATGTAATTGGATACGCTTTTGCCCACATCGATGTACCTGAAGACAGAAAAGTTCGGGCATTGGCCGGAAGCAGTGATGGTATTGAAGTTTTTGTGAATGGAGAGCAGGTGCACAAAAATTATGTGGAAAGAGATTTTAAACTGGATGAAGACGAGATGTATTTACCGCTTCGTGAAGGAAGGAATCACCTGATGATCAGAGTAACAAACAGCAACGGTGACTGGGCATTTAGTTTTCGGTTGCCGGACTCGGAAATGCGCAGTTACAAGAACCGATATAGAATTATTGAATAAGACGAGATTGTGGTGAGTACGATCAAAAAACATATTGCAGGTAATTTAAAAATCTCTATCGCAGAGGATCGGCAAACTATGGGCAGGGAAGCTGCTCATGAGGTAGCTGAAAGAATTAAGAAAGTTTCAGCTGAGAAAGAATCCATTCGGATGGTATTTGCAGCAGCTGTTTCACAAAAAGAATTCTTCGAAGAACTGCTTGAGTTTGATGACATCCCATGGCAAAAGGTTATCGCTTTTCATATGGATGAATATCATACCATTACAAACGAAGCCCCTCAAAGGTTTGGTAATTTCCTAAAAGAACACCTTTTTCAGTACAAACCATTTGGGGCAGTGCATTACATACAAAGCAATTTTGAAACCTACTCAAACCTTATCAGCGAAGCGGATATCGATATTATCTGCCTTGGGATTGGAGAGAATGGGCATCTTGCATTTAATGATCCTCCTGTAGCTGATTTTAAAGACCCTGAAGTGTTTAAGGAAGTAAAGCTGGATGAAATATGCAGACAGCAACAGGTTAATGACGGGCAATTCAAAACACTGGATGAAGTTCCGCAAACTGCCGTAACACTTACCATCCCAACTTTAATGAAGGCAGATTACTTATCGGTTGTAGTTCCCGGATCTGCTAAAGCCAAAGCGGTTGCAAAAACCGTATTTCATCCTGTTTCAACAGAATGCCCATCTACCGTATTGCGGCTTCATCCGAATGCAAAACTTTACTTAGACACTCACTCATCAAAAAACATCATGGAGAAACTATCATGAATGACATCGAGAAAAGATTAAGCGAACCTTATGAATTGAAACCCGGAGATATAGAATATTATCAGGAAAACGGGTTCATAAAATTGAAGCATGTTCTGGATCAGGAAACACTGGACTATTTTAATGATGAAATCACCAAAGTGGTACACGAGAAAAATCCGCTGATTAAGAAACCCATGGAAGAGCGCTCAACTTTTGAGAAAGCATTTATCCAAATTGGAAACTTGTTTAATTCCAATGAGATTATAAAAAAACTGGTACTCAGCAAAAGACTTGGTAAAATTGCGGCAGACTTAATGCAAGTTGAAGGTGTGCGTTTGTATCACGATCAGGCACTTTACAAAGAACCAACAGGTAAAACCAGTAATATTACTCCATGGCATGCCGACCAATACTATTGGCCACTAGATACGGATAATACAATTACCGCTTGGATTCCATTGCAGGAAACCACTCAAAATATGGGGCCTCTTGCATTCAGTAAAAAAAGCCAGAAATATGATTTTGGTCGTAATATGGAAATTAGTGACGAAAGTGAAGCAAGAATCCAACAAAAACTGGCAGATGCAAATCTGGAACTCGTAGATTCAGGTTTCGATGCCGGGGAAATAAGCTTCCATGGTGGGTGGACTTTCCATCGGGCAGGCCCCAATACGTCAGATAAAGTCCGGGCTGTAATGACGATCATTTACATGGAGGATGGAGTGAAAGTCAGTGAATTTCAGCGGGAAGCACATTATGCTGACCGGGATGCTTTTTTACCCGGACTTGAACCCGGAGATGTAGCTGCAACAGACTTAAACCCACTCATTTACAAACGCTAAACCACGATTTCTCATCTGAAACCGACCAATTATGAATATGTTTAAATATCTATCTTTTTTAACCGCTTTGATGACTGTTTCAATATTCGGCGGATGTGCTCAGCAATCTGACCCAGCTATGTCTCCGGAGGAATTTGCCCGGCATGTTTCGGATGTAATTGTGGAAGGAACCGAATTTCATTTCGAACCTGCTGTTCAGGAATTCGAACAAGATGGCATATTTATGGTTGAGTTTCCTGCCGGAGACCGTGGAATTTATTACGCACGTTCGGTGCTCAGGGTAGAGGGAATCGGAGAGTATGATTTTTCTCCTCAGTTTGCTATCACCTATCCTGCAGGAACCATTAAAGTTCAATTGGACGGAAAAACTATCTATTCAAAATCAACAAATTCAGCAGGACATTTTGACTATATCGACTATGGACTCTTTGAATATGAGGACCGGATTCCGGTTTCGTTAGATAATGGCGGGCATCAGCTGGCTATTAAATTTATTCCCAACAGTACGGATGCACCAAGCCGAATCTACTTCAATGTTGTGCGCTCTGATAATGGACTGAGTCACCCTGCTGTTCATGCGCAGGCACCTTCCACAGAAGAAGAATTGACTGGCTATGGATATTGGTGGATCGGTCCCGTGCAGGAGGGAGCCGGTGAATCTGCATTTATGAATCCTGAACTAAGTGCTCAGGAGTTGGTCACAGCTGAGTTTTCGTCGGTTAATGGGGAGATTATACGATGGGATCTTCCAAAAAAGCATTTGGTGAAATCTTTACCCGGCTGGCTGACCTACCAAAACTGGCACTATTCGGGGGGTACTTTCCTTGATGCCATAAATAATGTATCCAACGAGTTTTCTTCTCTTGATTACAGCGATTATATCAATCAGCACATGGATTTCTTCCTCAATAACATTGATGATATTGCCCAAATGCGAGAAGATTATGGCTTGATTGAAAGTCCTTTTGGCCATTATTTCCGCTTCTCCTTACTGGATGATATGGGAATGCAGACAGTTCCATTTGTAAATCGTTTGATTGCGCAGAATCAAATTGATAAAGAATCGCAAGAGTATAAGCTGGCCGAGCGAGTTACTGATTATATTATGAATGATGCTTCGCGACTTCCGGACGGTACTTTTGCCCGCTTTACACCGGATACCATGTCGGTATGGGCTGATGATTTATTTATGGCAAGTATCGTGTTGCTCAAGATGCATGAACTTACGGGTGAAGAAAAATACCTGGATGAGGTGATTCATCAGGTCATTAAGTTTGATGAGTACTTGTTGGATGAGCCATCCGGTATTTATTGGCACGGATACTTTTCAAGACATGGAGAGTATTCATCCACAAAATGGGGACGCGCCAATGGATGGACGATGATGGCGAAAACGGAGTTGCTGCTAGCCATGCCTGACGATCATCCTCAGAAAGAAAGAATACGTAATATTTTCAGCCAGCATGCTGAAGGATTGTTAGCCGTACAATCACAGGATGGACGCTGGCATCAGGTGCTGGATGACCCATCTACTTACCTTGAAACATCAGCCACAGCTATGTTTGTGAGAGCCTTTGCAACGGGTGTAAATGAAGGCTGGCTGGATCGATCTGTATATGATGAAGCAATAAATAAAGGATGGAGTTCTTTAACCCAGCAGATTAATGAAGAGGGCGATGTTGTAGGGATTGTTCGCGGTACCCCCATTATGTTTTCTGATGAAGAATATGCGAATTGGGGAACGCGCCGAAGTGATCCCCGCGGATTGGGAGCATTGCTTTATGCGGCCATTTCTGTTGAAAGATACCAGCAAGGGGAAGGGGAATAATTATGGATTACGTATTTCTTGGAATTAACCTGTTAGACTGGACGGTAATAGCCGGATATATAGTTTTAATCACTGCTATAGGATGGTATTCTAATAAGGCAGTTAAATCAACCGGCGATTATTTTATGGGAGGTCGCCGCTTTGGAAAGCTTTTGATGATTGCACAGGCATTCGGAGCAGGCACAAGAGCTGATCAGGCAGTGGCAGTCATCGGGGCTTCTTCTCAAATTGGACTTGCCGGTATTTGGTATCAGTGGTTGTATTTATTTTCTACACCTTTTTACTGGCTGATATCTCCCATCTACCGTCGTTTGCGGTACATCACAATCGGAGATTTTTTTGAAGAAAGGTACGGAACCAGCATGGGTGCAGCTTACGCATTTGTAGGCCTCGCCTGGTTTGCAGCTAACATTGGTGTTGTTCTTAAAGGTACAGGGGTAACTATTGAAGCAGTTAGCGGGGGAGTAATTTCTACGGAAATGGCTGTATTTGGTATGGTTGCTTTCTTTGTGCTTTATGGCCTGTTGGGCGGGCTGGTGGCCGCTGCGAGCACTCAGTTAATTCAGGGTTTTTTCATCATACTTCTTTCTTTTCTACTTATACCTTTTGCTCTGGAACAGGCTGGTGGAATGGCTGCTGTACATCAAGCCCTGCCAGAAGATTGGTTTAGTCTTGTTGCGAATGAAGAGGTAACCCTGTTCTTTATTGTAATGGCAGTGCTGAATGGTTTGGTGGGTGTTGTAGTGCAACCACATCATATGTCAATAAATGGTTCCGGGAAAACAGAAATCAGCTGTCGTAGTGGGTGGACGTATGGCAACTTCCTTAAGCGGTTTGTAACTCTGGGCTGGGTATTCAGTGGAATCTTTATTGCAGTTGTTTTCCCTTCTTTGATGATTGCTGATGTATCGCAAAGGGAACAGGCATTTGGCCTGGCGATCCTGGAATTACTGCCCACAGGTTTTATAGGTTTGATGATAGCTGCTATCGTTGCCGCTGTGGTGGCAGCATGTAATAACTTTATGGTGAATGGATCGGCTTTATTCACCAGGAATTTTTATCAGCGCTTTTTAAATAAGGGAGCAGATCAAAAACATTACCTGACGGTAGCCAGAGCAAGCTCTGTGGCGGTTGTTGCAGCCGGAGTTGGTATCGCACTTTATATTCCTTCTGTTGTTGAAGGATTATTTTTGATATGGAAGATCATGGCGTTTCTCGGGATTGCTTTCTGGATGGGCGTTTTCTGGAAGAAGGCAAATCGCTATGGAGCGTGGTCATCGATGATTATTACTGCCATTTTAGCTTTTACCACCGATTATTATGGCTGGACATTTCCGGAACAGGTTGCCCTGTATCTTCCCATTGGCTTCGCAACCATGATCACGGTCAGTTACTTCACAAAACCTGAAGAAGAGCGTAGATTGAATGTATTCTATTCTTTGCTAAATACACCGGTTGGTCACGAAGACCGGTTGAAAGAAGCTGGAATTAAAGTTTCTGATGTCGATGAAAGTGAACTGGATGACAAAACCCTGATTCCCGATTCAGATGACAGCAATGTGGCAGACGACATTCCCAAAGCAACCGGAGAAACCAAAATGCTGGATAATAAGACTGCATTAGAAAACGGGGAAGGTTTGTTGCTTGTTGATCTGCTGAATCTCAGGAAAACATTCAGCTTCAAAAATTATGAAGTAGATCTCAAAGGCTTTGGAATTTCCTGGATCATTGTAATGGGATACTTGTTATTAGCCTATTTCTTAAGCTTTGTTTAAACACATTTGATAATGAAAAAGAGATCCTTAGCCTTATTAGTTTTATTAACGGTCTTCATAGGGCTAGCTGGTTATCAAGGTGCACAAGCCCAATCGGATGTATGGAATGCAGCTGATAAAATTGTAGCTGATATAACGCTTCCTACATTTCCTGACCAAACATTTACTATCACTGATTTCGGTGCCGATTCCGGGGATGCACTACCTGCGATTCAAAATGCCATAATTAAGGCAAATTATGAGGGTGGGGGGAAAGTTATTATCCCAAAAGGAACGTGGCTGGTAAAAGGTCCGATTCATCTCAAAAGTAATGTTAACCTGCATATTTCAGATGGAGCGGAGTTGGTTTTTAGTGCTAATCCTGCAGATTATTTGCCACAGGTATTGACCCGCTGGGAAGGAACAGAAGCGTACAATTTATCACCCCTGATATACGCTTACCAGGTACATAATGTGGCTATAACCGGTAGCGGAATCTTAAATGGCAATGCCGAAAATGGTTTTGCGACCTGGCGAGATAAACAAAGTGAAGCTCAGAACAGGCTCAGGAAAATGGGGGCAGAAGGTACTCCGGTACATAAGCGTGTGTTTGGTTTAAATGATTATTTGCGGCCAAGTTTTATACAGTTCTTTTCAAGCTCCAGTATTTTGGTAGAAGGGATTACGATTAAAAATTCACCCATGTGGGTAAATCACTTTATTTATAGCACTCAAATTACACTTCGAAATGTAACTGTAAAAAGCTACCGCTTAAACAACGATGGGGTAGTGCTTGATTCCTCCACAAAAGCTCTCATTGAGGGAAATAGTTTTTCAACCGGAGACGATAGTATCGTAATAAAATCCGGCCGGGATCAGGATGGCTGGCGAGTAGCCAAAACCAGTGAGGATATTGTAATCCGTAACAATTATATGGAAGGCCATAATGCACTTGCAGTAGGGAGTGAAATGTCTGGCGGAGTACAGTACATCTATATGGAGAATAACGAATTAGGAAAGGTTGCTTCAGCCATTTATTTCAAATCAAATCTGGATCGGGGTGGATTTATCCGGAATGTGTATGTGAAAGATACCAAGGTTGAAGCAGCTGATATTCTGCTTCGTTTTCATACCAACTATCATTCTCACCGTGGAGGGAATTTCCCGGCTGAATATGAACACTTTGTCATTGAAAATGTAGAAGCTAAAAAGGCCAGAGTGGGAATTGAAATTTTAGGCATCCCTGAAATGCCCGCCAAAAATATTACGGTTATCAACTTAAATATTGCTGATGCTGATAAACCTCAAAACATCGCTCATGTTGAAGGTCTGGAATTCAAAAATGTTAGTATTAACGGCAAGCTCATTAAATTCCCGCCCAATTAATTCAGATATCCAATCTTAAACGATAATCAATGACTTTTCAAATCTGACTCTACACTTTCTGCAATGGAAGCTCCGCAGGACTCTCTGATTACCAGAGTAGGAGGGAATATAGTCCGGTGTTCGGTTGGCCTTCCTTCAATCCTGTTAATCAATTTGTCAATGGCGGCAGCTCCGATTTTTTCAACCGGCTGATGAATAGTGGTTAAAGGGACATTGGCATAATCAGCCTGGTCAATATCATCAAATCCGACTACGGCAACATCTTCAGGCACCCGATATCCCAGCTCCTGAATTCGTTTTATAAATCCAAGGGCGGTTAAGTCATTGTATGAAAAATACGCCTCGGGTTTATGCTCTAGTTGGTTAAAAACATCACCCAGCTGATATCCGGTATCAAAGCCATTAAGTGAATTGGGAAAAGAGGGGCGAAGATTAAAATCTGGGTTATAGGGAATATCATATTCGCTTAATGCACGTTTAAATCCGGTATGCCTAACCTCTCCCAGGGCATTATTTGTATAACTGTTGATGTACCCAATTTTGGTATAACCTAAATCGATAAGATGTTTGGTTCCCATATGGGCCCCACCTTCATGATCAGTTCCTACATACCAAATATCTTCATCAGCTACATAGGAAACCATCACATATGGGTAATCTTCATTGTGAAGGTTTCGTATGATTTCCGGTGCATGTGGCTTTTTGCGAAAAGTAGCAATGATTAAGCCTTTTACTCCCATTTTTTTAAAATGAGTAATTTGTCCCTCTTCTTTTTCAATTTTGCTGGAACTATTGGAAAGCAACAAATTATATCGCTTTGAATAGGCGGTCTCTTCAACCATGTGTGCAATTAAAGAAAAGAAAGGGTTTTTAAGATCCTGTAGAACCAAGCCAACTGAATCATGCTGAGATATGGTCGGAGTGTCCTCTTTGTTCGCTACAAAAGTACCCTTTCCGACCCGACTGAATAAATACCCATCGTCGATTAAAGATGATAAAGCACTTTTAACTGTAATCAGGCTTACATCATATTCTTTGGCTAATTCTTTGTGCGTTTTAAGTTGCTGTCCGGTTTCAAGTTTGCCAGTAGATATTTTTGTTTTTATGTCCTTAACAATCTGGACGTAGAGAGGGGTGGAATCCTGAAAATCAATAGCCATCTTTAATATTATAAGCTGTTTAATATATTTCTATACCTAATATACCTAATAATCTCACTTTTTACTAATTTTCATAAACATTACTACTCAGATTTTACCCTCAAGCCTATGAAAATTATAAGTTCTTAGTGCAGAGTGGGTTTGGTAAGGCTATGCCTTTATGCTAAACAGGTCAGCTTGCTTATAGCAACATCTGCATTAGAAAAAATCCTGGTTCTGATTGCGAAAAATTTTAACGGGAAGGAGGGAATAAAAAAGCCCTGCAAGACAAAAATTCTTACAGGGCTTTTGTACCCGAGAGAGGACTTGAACCTCCACGTCCGAAGGACATACGCACCTGAAGCGCACGCGTCTACCAATTCCGCCACTCGGGCTTTTCGATTAGATACAAAGGTAAAGAGAATTTGAATTTATTACATAAAGTGAATAAAAAAAGCCTGGTTTTTTATCAGGCCTTTGAAATAAAATAAATTAAATATTTCAAAATTATTTCAGTAGCAACATCTTTCGGGTTTGAGTGAAATCACCTGCTACGATCTTATAAATATAAACTCCGGATGCCATGTTGCTGGCATCCCAGGTTACAGAGTGAGTTCCTGCAGACATAGGGGAATTGACCAATGTTGCGACTTTTTGCCCAAGCATGCTGTAAATATCTATTTGAACGTTCGTGACTGCCGGAAGGCTAAAATCGATATTGGTAGTTGGGTTAAAAGGGTTAGGATAATTTTGACTTAGTTTAAAAGCGTTCGGTTGATTCACTCCGGGATCCTCGGTACTTGTAACAAGAGACTCAGCTAAAATCAGACGATTCCATACACCATGTTCTCCACCAGATTCACTATCAGTAAACATGGTAGCAAATTCTCCGGGTGCAGTAACGATTTTTGTAACACTTTGTGGTCCGTTACCATCATCTAACCTAAGCGGAATAGAATTGATGTCGCTATTAAGTGTGGGAACTATAAGTTCGTACACAACATGAATTACCTGACCTTGATCGAGCGTAAGATCCCAATCGGTTACATTAAAAGTTTGCCAGTTAGAACCGATTTCACTAAACGACACGGTGTCAGCAGCTAACGCTGTGCCCGGGTTTCCATTAGAGTCATCGTAAACCGCAATTCGAAGGTCTCCTTCACCTTTTACTCCAATAGTTTCGCCTGTACTGCCATCTTCACCGCTAACAATAAAAAGCTGTAAAGAGTGAACGAGTGCATCAAAGCCAACAGTGAATTTATTACTAAACCCAAGGCGCCCTACACCAGAATCATTTTCGTAAGGAACAGCCCAGTAAAATTTTGGAGTTTGTCCAAAGGTTTTAACCGTAGTGAGTTCGTAAGATTGTTCTCCGTTTACATTAACAGTAAAACTTGAATTGGAACTCTCAGTATCTGTGTTTACCAACATGACGTAAAATTGATTATATAAAGCGCCTGCCGGAGTTGTATAATCCTGACCGCTGGTGAGGGTAGTAACGGTTACATCACCCTCAGATACTGCAACTACGCGCATCTCTCCTGTGGGGGCACCACTTGTGACATTTACTGTGACATCTTTTACTTCCTGAAATCCATAATATTTTATTCCTCCGGCTTTAACAGAAATAGATCTGTTTATAAGGTTAGGTGTTTGGAAGCTTACCTGAGCTTTTGCATTCTCAAGGAATGGATGCTCATATCCATATTTTTCATCCTGGCTTTTATCATTAACGAGATTTGCTATTCCCCAGTTCACTAAAAATTCCTCAAATGTGAAAGGAGCATTTAAATTTGAAAAAGCAGATTCAACTCCAAAACGTCCACGCTGGCCATTCTGAGTTAGCTCTCCTGAGTTTTCGAAACCCAGTTGATCCCACATATAGCTTGTAAACATAGCAGCACGGCTGTAGTCCGAAAACACATCGCCTTCTCTATCCCACTGAAAGATAGGTACATTTGTGTTCGACAAATACTGAGACAAAGAATAGGGAACATAACCACTTAACAGAGAAGCAAAGTTGGATTGTGCTTCATTAATAAATGTCAGTTCATTATTGTCATAGTTGTAATGAATCAAATGCTGATATTCATGAGATAATGTACCCAAAGGTCGTGTAGCATCGGCTTCACCATTTGAGAAAATTCCGGGATATGAATCTATGTACAAAATATCTCTTTCATTTGAACGCGCTCCGGAAGCTTGTGCCTGCTGGTCAGTGAATTGGTCAACTCCATAGAAAAAACCAGCGGTATAACCTCCACCTTCTTCAGGAGACCAGCCATCTCTGACATCAGTGATTAAAAAATCAACCAGATTATCACCGTCGTAGTTTGGAGGAGTTCCAAGATATTCGTTACTCAGCTCTATAATTCCTTTGTTAGGATTAAAAGAATATCGGTTAGATTCTTCTTCAAGATATTTGAAGATACTATCGGCTACAGCATCATTGAGATGTCCATTTTCGATTTCTCCTATTTCGAACCAAATTTGAGTGAGCTCGCCTTTTCTGACAAGCCGGAAGTTGTACGAGTCAAAATCGTTGGTTTCAAAATTGTTAACGAAAAAAGTACGCTCGTCACCAACTTCGTCTACTACAAGCATAGATTTCTGACGGGTAGGTGTTTGAGAATCAATAGCCTTTAGTTTTTTCATTACCTCGCTATTATTTAACCGGTCGCTTACATGAACCGGGTAACTCTCTTTATCCAAAGATTGATTTTCTTTGAATTTTGCATTCTGAGCAAAAGCAGTGGATGATGCAAAAATGATACTTAGAACGGTTGTTAATAATAGTTTTTTCATAGTCAGTTAGATTCTCTTAGTTCATAGTAATGTACTTCTAACATCGAATCGATGCCCATATCTTTCATTTCCCCGTAAATGGTAGCTTTTTTACCATTTATTGTTTTATAAGTTTGATGTATGAAAGTGGAATCGCCTGTTAAACGCACGGTTTTAGTTCCGGATACGAAGAGGGCAGGAACAGCGAATGGCTCGTTCCCGGTATAATTTAATTGGCCCGTAAAGTGAATGAGTCCTGAAGTGTCTGCTCCGGGTGTATAAAGACGGGAAATTATAGTCGTATCCTCTTTACCTGATTCTATTTCTGTTTGAGATGTTGATGTTTCCTGATTTGATGAAGCACTCTTTTTATCTGAGGATGAACACCCGATCCCCAAAGTTAATGCTAAAATGATGGTAGCGTATCTTTTCAAAACAAAAGGATTTAGTTACAACTAAATTAGTGATAGATGAATTTAATAGTTTTAGTTCATTAATGAATACGAAAATAAAATTAAGTTGTATTGGCTCTAAAACAGAGTTCTAAAACTCACTTAAAATAGAAACTAAACGATCCCATGATTTATTTCGTGCAATTACATTTGGATCCTCAGAAGTAGCCTCAGGATCATCTCCACGCCTCATAAAAGCATGGCCTGCGCCTTCATAAATTTCGTATTTATAAATCTTGCTAAACTTCTTCATTGCAGTTTCCGACCGCTCGATGGTTGAATTTACGCGTTGGTCATCGCCACCATAGAACCCATAAACAGGAACTTCAATGTTACGGTAGGCTTCTTCAGCTTCGGGGCCGGTCCCATAAAATACCAGGGCAGCGTCAATCGCATCTCCGGCATTGGTGGCAAACCGAAAGGATTGAGAACCACCCCAGCAAAAGCCGGCTACGGCAAATGATCCGTTTCCAGACTCGATGGTTTTGGCATATTCGAGCACGTTCAGCAGGTCGGTGGTTACTTGATCCGGATTGAGACTGTAGATGGCTTGTCGGGCAGCATCGGAAGTCTCAAAATCGCTGGTTTTCTCTATCCCTTCCACCGTATTTGAAATTAAATCAGGTGCAACCGCTATAAAACCTTCTCCGGCCAGCTGATCGGCAAAACTCCGGGCCCAGTCATTGAGTCCGCGGTTTTCGTGAATGACGATCACTACAGGAGCAGGTTCTGAAGTCTCCGGATAAACCACAAAATTATGCAGTGTCCGATTGTTGGATTCAATGGTCACCCATTCGTGATGGCGGGGAGAATTTTCCAGTTGCTGAATGGCATAATCTTGTGCAAACAAAGAAACCGATAGTAGCAGGGCAAAAATGGATAGAAGAGCAGTTTTCATAAGAAAAAGGATTGGTTGATAAATATAGAAATAACCTGTGAAGTCAGAAAATCATTTCACCAGCAGCATTTTTTGAGTTAGCGTTTGCCCGGCCGTTTCAAGACGATAGAAATAAACACCTGAAGCCAGATTCTCTGCATCAAAAGTAACCTCATGTGTCCCCGCTGCTTTCCGTACTCCATTTACCAAAACAGCCACTTTTCGTCCGGTCACATCAAACACTTCCAGCCGCACCAAACTGTTTCCTGCCAACTGATAACTGATCACTGTACTTGGGTTGAAGGGGTTGGGGTAGTTTTGATTGAGTGAGATTTGAGTGGGAACATCTGTCAACTGTTCACTGCTCACCGGTAACTGTTTAAGTGTAGTAGTTTCTTTGGTTTCAGTATTTACTTCCAGTAATTCTTTCCGCGTAAGTACATATAGAATATCAGAATCCGGTTTTTTGTAGAGGCCGGTGATTTCATCATCAACTGAAAGTAGGGAAGTAAAAGTAGCTCCATAATTTTGAGAAAAAAGGATAGCAGTAGAATCAGATACAAATAAATTTCCTGAAACAGATTTGTCAACCGTAAGAAATTTAGATGAACTCGTTTTAAAATCAATTTCAGAAACTTCCCAGGAGTCTTGGTTTCCTAAATTATCAGAAAGAAGTACTCCGGATGAGGTCAATGAATAAACGTGGGAAGTATCGGTATCAAAAAATAAGTTTCTGAAATACATGCTCGAATCGGCAAAGGTGAAATCTGAAGAATAGTGAGTGCTTCGATATAAATCACCGGAGGAGTTGGTCGCGAAGTAGAGGGAGTCAATTTTAGGATGGATATTGATGATGTTCCAGTCTATGGCTACGGAATCAGCATATGCCATGAACTCAAAATCTTCATCAATTACAGGCCATTCTTTATTGTTTCCCGAAAAAGGAATAGTAATATCTGAAAAGGTTTTAACGTAAAGCGAGTCGCCACTAGGAGAGAGAATAAGTTCTTTTGGGATGTAATTACTTTTTGAGCCTTCTTTAAACGTTTTTACAGCAATAGCCACATTATAATCTAATGTGGCTCCAGAATAATCGGAGATCCCGATTGCGTATTCATATGCTCCAGAAATGATCCACTTTTTTGGGTTGTTATCATAAAAAGTGTATGAGAATACAGTTTTGCTGTCAACGGAACCTGCCAGACACCATTCAGAATAATAATCTGCAAATAAAACGGAGTCTTTTTGAGAATTTAGATCAAAATGATAAACATTATTCTGATTTTCACTGGGAGAGCCTGCAGGATTATCGCCGGTGCATTCGTATTGACCTTTCACATATTTTCTGTAAAACAGATGCGTAGTATCAGTGGAATCTTCCATCCCTTTTAACTCATGGAAATAGGCATCAGTAATTTTATTCTGAGCATTTATGTTGGTGGAAAAAGCCACACCAATCAGTATGAATAATAGTTTTTTCATTTTACCAACAGCATTTTCTGAGTCAGGGTTTGCCCGGCGGTTTCCAGCCGGTAGAAATACACTCCTGACGCAAGGTTTTCAGCCTCAAAGCTAACCTCATGCGTTCCGGCAGCTTTCCTTTCTCCCTCCACCAAAACAGCCACTTTTCGTCCGGTCACATCAAAGACCTCTAGCTGTACCAAACTGTTTTCTGCCAGTTGATAACTAATCACTGTAGAAGGGTTGAAGGGATTGGGGTAATTTTGGCTTAGCGTTACTTGTTTGGGTATTTCTGTTGGGCTTGGCTCGTTTGAAACATATTTAATTGCAGTTGTATCACCATATACAGTGCCATCTATATAAGCACCTTTAAGGGAGTAAATTAAACCATCTACTCCAAATCTAAAGTATGTAAAGCCAAGTTTAGGCGACCACACTGCAGTAGCAATCGCACCATTAAAGTATGTTTTTGATTCTACTATTTTTTCAGAATAATAAGCCAGACTAATGCCTTCATCGAAAGGTTTGCCATTTATACGAGTTGTAACATCTTCACTAAATAAACCCTTAATAATAATGGAATCGGTTTCTGCGATGGGATACCAAGCTTTATAACGGGGTTTGGTCATGTCTAATAAAGTCCAACTGCTGTCACGGGCCCAATTTGTAGCTATAAGATTGGAGAGGGAGTCGAGCCTAAGTTCCTTAAATAATGGGTGCCGAGACTCATCATCGAAATAGATAACAGATCCCTTCCCGTTTTCTTCCTGGGTTGTTGTGGTTTTAAATTCTTCAAGGGTAAGCACGTCATAATATTCACTATCATCATTGGGGTCCTTTTGCCTTACTGTAAAAACAAACTCATTTCCATTCTGGTAGGGAAAGTTGTCAAGACTCATCTCGGGTTCAGAAATTTCAGGTGCTGATTTTAGTATTGAAACAGAATCAGTATTTATTTTCAGAATTTGGTCTTTTTGCATTACGTAGTAAACACCCGAAGCTGGTTTGGGATAGAAATCAAGAATAAAGTGATTTGATGAATACACTTCTTGAAAGCTTTGCCCAAAATCTGTTGATCTGTAAATGGAAGTTGAGTCAGCTACGTATAAAAACCCGGTTTTTTTGGGATCAATTTGAAGTGTTGACGACCTGCCCTGCAAGGTTAATTCTATCCAGCTTCCTGGTTTCCCGTAATTATCAGAAACCAAAAGATTCCCGGTATTACTTGTTGCGTAAACATGGAGAGAGTCTTGGTCAAATAGGAATTGAGAACTGGAGGAAACAGGAATTGCCAAAGTATCTCCTGAAATACCTAAATCTTCTGAACGGATCAACGAGCCATGCTTGGTAAAAAAGGTCAAGCTGTCATTAAAAGGAGAAAAACTCTCAAGCCTGAAATCAAAAACCTTTAAGATAGAGTCTGAAATAATCTCTTCACCATAACCAATATCGTACCAATTGTTATTAATATACCTTATTGTATCTTTATTAGTGGTTATGGGAACTCTGACTGTGTGATTATCCCTGGGAAGGAAAAAATATTCTCCCAAATAAGGATTTGCTTCAACGCGTTCAAAATAATCAAATAAAGGAGCTAAGTAGTACTGTCGGGTCCCAATCTGGGAATAACCGTAAGGCTCAAAACCATCACCTGAGCTTCCAACAAAAATGAAATTTTTAAGATTGTCGTCGAATGGATGAAAATCAATGATATTAATCCATGGATTAAAGCTGCTACAACCAATTCCACCTATACCAACAGCATGCATAAATGTGGAATCTGAATCGTTAATTGGATTCATGTGGCGAAAATCTCTATTTGAAGAGTTATAAAGTCTGCTACCCCATACATCTGAGCATATGTACTTTCTTCTTTCGTCTAAATAGTAAAAAAGATGTGTTTGACCAGCTGTATCATCGGCCGTATATAGATGGGTGAATTGCCAGGATTTATCCAGAGTCTGCCCAAAGGAAAGCGTGCTTCCAAATAACGCCAAAGAAAGTATGAGTAGGCACTTCTTCATAAGTAGTAGGAATGTCTTTATTTAATGTAATAGATAGGTAGCAATTATTCATCTTTAAAGCCCGGGTCCAAAGCTTCCTTCATTTCTGTAAGAAACATTCAAAACTAACCGTCAACTTTAATATCTTTCAGGCTCTGAAAAATCCTGATACACAAAAATTTTAATGAGCACTATTGCCCACGAGAAGTACGAGGCGGTGATCGGCCTCGAAGTTCACGCCCAATTGTTAACGCAAAGCAAGGCTTTTGCCGCGGTTACTACCGAATATGGCGGAGCTCCTAACACTCAGGTTACACCGCTATGTCTGGGACATCCGGGAACACTGCCGGTGGTGAATGAAAACCTGGTTCGCTATATCATCAAAATGGGGTTGGCGACGAATTGTGATGTAGCGGAAAAGTCTATTTTCGCCCGCAAAAATTACTTCTACCCTGATTTGCCTAAGGGTTACCAGATTTCCCAATACGATACGCCTATTTGTTTTGGCGGGTTTGTGGACATCAGCCTGGAAGAATATGACAAGCGAATCGGGCTTACGCGTATTCACATGGAGGAAGATGCCGGGAAGTCTATTCACGATCAGGATCCCTACAATACGCTGGTTGATTTAAACCGGGCCGGAACGCCGCTTATCGAGATTGTTTCCGAACCGGATTTAAGAACTCCGCAGGAAGCTTATGCCTACCTTTCCAAGATCAAGCAGATTGTTCAGTACCTGGAAATCTGTGACGGAAATATGGAAGAGGGAAGTCTGCGTTGTGACGCCAACGTATCGGTTCGCCCGCGAGGACAAGAAAAATTCGGTACCCGAACTGAGCTTAAGAATATGAACTCGTTCCGGAATGTGGAACGTGCCATCCATTATGAAATTTATCGTCAGATTGAACTGATTGAAGATGGCGGGGAAGTCGTGCAACAAACCCGGCTCTGGGATACCTCAAAATCGCAAACACGTCCAATGCGTTCGAAGGAAGAGGCGCATGATTACCGCTATTTCCCTGAACCGGATTTACCTCCTATAATTGTAACCGACAAGATGCTGGATGAGATTCGGAAAGAACTACCCGAGCTGGCTGATGTACGCCGCAAGCGTTTTATGGAAGAATTCGGGATGAGTGAAGATGATGCGGTAACCATCACCGACAGTCGCTATCTGGCTGATTATTACGAGGAAGTAGTTGAGCATCTTGGAAACCCGAAGTCAGCATCCAATATTGTACTCAGTGAGGTGCTTCGGGTGTTGAATGAGCAAAGTATTGACATTCGGGAGTTCTCCATTTCAGCTAAAAAAGTTTCAGATCTGGTAAAACTGAAAGATGAAGACAAAATCAATTCTTCAGCTATGCAGCAGATTTTTAATGCAATGCTGGAAGAAGACAAAGAGCCGGAAGCGTTGGCTAAAGAAATGAACCTTATTCAGGTTTCAGATTCCGGTTTTCTTGAGCCTATCGTGGATGAAATAATAGAAAATAATCCGGATGAGGTAACACGTTATAAGGAAGGAAAGAAACAGCTGATTGGGTTCTTCGTAGGGCAGGCAATGAAGGCATCCCAGGGTAAAGCTAATCCAAAGTTGGTTAAAGATTTAATTTCAAAAAAATTAGACGACTGAAAACACAGTCTTTAGGTTAAATATGAGACAATTCGCACTATATTTGTTAGTTGCTGCATCAATTTTGATAGCAGCTTGTTCTAATGAACCGAAACCGTTACAAACGGTGGTAAAAGGGAATATCTCGGTAGCAGATTCTATCGATAGCAGTGGTGATTTTTCTGGTATAGAAATATCTATTATTGTTCGCGATTCATCCGATGCTTTTAGTGATACTTTATTTAATGAGCAGACAGATGCGTCCGGTTCATTTATGGGTACTGTCCAGTTTCCTGAAAAAAGATATTTCCGAATGTTCATCAGCCGAAATGGAACGAACCTTGGAAACTTGGGAGTAATTTTAGCCGAGAACGATACCGTGACCCTAAATGCAGAGTTACCGGGTCTGGATCAAACCTTGACACTAAGTTCCCGGGAGCACAATGCGATGAATACTTTCCTGCGGGTTGATCGTGGATTTCAAAGAGTTGGAGCTTTTGCAAGAAGTGGAGCAATTCCTGATTCACAAATGCTGGACGAGGTAAAAAAATGGTCTGATTTATACTGGGAAGTATTTGAAAAGAACCCAAACACGATTGCTTCTTATCTCGCAGCGGAAAAGTCAGCAGGAATTGTTAGTAGTTTTGACCAGGAAAAAATGTTGGATCGCATAGATGCTGCGCTGCCTGCAGATTATATGATTTCAGTCGCATTGAATATTGCTAAACCTTATATCGCTCAGTCCCGTGGCTTTGAGGCCACTTCTGATTATCTCGATTCGTTAGTGCAGATATCAGCAAACGAATCGGTACAGGAAGCTATCAAGCGGGATAAAATCATGATGTATTTTGATAGTTCCCGGGTAAAAGAAGCTAAAACGCTGCTTGCTAAGTATGAGGAACAGTATTCAAGTTCAGAATCAAAAAAATGGGCCCGAAGAATTCGTTACGATTTGAATTACCTGGCTCCAGGCGTTTTAATCCCTGATTTTTCGTTCATAACCATGGAAGGAGACACGGTAAGTAATACTTCTTTAGCAGGGGATGTGTACATACTGGAAATTTCACCTTTTGCCAATCCTGAGTATCAAAATGATTATGACCGAACCCTCATCATCAATGAGATATATAAAAACTATGGGTTAAAGATATTCACGGTACCCTTGGATGAAAGCCCGCTTACAGTAGAAGGGTTTTTCGAGGAACGTCGTAAAGCCTGGTCAGTTGCTGAACTAGGTTCATTTGATGTTCAGGATATGATTCAGAAATTTAACGTTGTTCAGGTTCCCACCCGCTTCTTGATTGATGAAAACGGAGTTTTGATCCGTAAGTACGAACGTGGAGAATTTGAAGAAGTAATACAGGGACTAAATAAAGCATTTGATAACAGGAACTCACCAAGCTAAAAATACACTCACATCATGCGAAGATTTTTGATAGCCGGTAACTGGAAAATGAATTGCGGTCCTTATGACGCAGCTGAATTGCTGGAGGGACTCAAAGACAAGAAAGCAGAGGTCGACGAAAATGTAGATGTATTGGTTTGTCCTCCTTTTGTATCCATCGGGATGGCCGTAAATTACCTTCACGACACCGATATCCAGGTAGGAGCACAAACCCTTCACTTTGAAGAAAACGGTGCTTATACAGGAGAGATAAGTGGAAGCATGCTCGCCGAAAGCGGGTGCAATTATGTGATCATCGGACACTCTGAACGCCGCCAGTATTTCGCAGAAACCGACACTACGGTAAACAAAAGATCTCATAAAGCGCTTGAGCACAAATTAGCTCCAATTATTTGTGTGGGAGAAAGCCTGGACCAGAGAAAGTCCAATGAACACTATGATCTGGTTAAGAATCAGGTAACGGCAGCACTTTTTGATATTTCTGATGAAGATGTTTTGGATGTAGTTATCGCTTACGAACCCATTTGGGCGATCGGAACCGGGGAAACAGCTTCAACGGAACAGGCACAGGAAATGCATGAGCACATTCGTAAAGTAATTGCCGGGTTGTATAGTCCGGATACAGCCGATCAGATCAATATTTTGTACGGCGGAAGTATGAAGCCTGCCAATGCCAAAGAGCTGTTGAGTCAGCCTGATGTGGATGGCGGACTGATCGGGGGTGCCAGTCTCGACGCCGAAAGCTTTTCTGAAATTATCACTATTGCTGAAGAACTTTCCTGAGTTATGAAATATAACGTTCTGTTACTGGGAAGCGGTGGACGTGAACATGCACTGGCATGGGCTATTTCTCAATCTCCTAAGTTAAAAAAACTCTTCATCGCACCCGGCAACCCGGGGACAGCATCTTTGGGAGAAAACGTCGCTTTATCTATCTCTGACTTTGATGAGGTTTGGAGCTTTATACAGGCTAACGACATTAACCTAACCGTAGTGGGACCAGAACAGCCACTGGTGGACGGTATTGCCAATTTCCTGGAAACGAAGAATCACCCGGTTTTTGGGCCGAAACTTCAGGCCGCAATGCTGGAGGGGAGTAAGGAATTTGCCAAGGAATTCATGCAGCGCCACGATATTCCAACGGCTGCCTATAAAGTCTTTGATCAGGACAATTTTGATGATGCCGCTGATTACATCAAGAAACAGGGTAAATATCCTGTAGTGTTAAAAGCGGATGGTTTGGCCGGTGGAAAGGGCGTTTTCATCCCTGAAACCGAAGCCGAAGCGATGGAAGTCCTTGAGGAACTAAAAACAAGTGATTCCCTTAAGAATGCAGCAAGCCGACTGGTAATAGAAGAATATATGATTGGCGAAGAAGCCTCTGTATTTGCTATCTCAGATGGTGAGTCCTATAAAGTCATCGGAAATGCCCAGGATCATAAGCGTATTGGAGAGGGAGATACCGGACTGAATACCGGTGGAATGGGAGCTTATTCTCCGGCGCCTGTGGTCACCGATGGAATACTTGATCGCGTAGAAAGAGAGATTATCGAACCGACAATTTCAGGAATGAAAGCAGAAGGAAATCCATATGCAGGAATTCTTTACTGTGGACTGATGATCACCAAAGAAGGCCCTAAAGTAGTAGAGTATAACTGCCGGTTTGGAGATCCCGAGTGCCAGGTTATACTTCCCAGGCTTAAAGCGGATATGTTGGAAGTCATTGTGGCATGCACAGAATCAAAATTAGGAACCGTTGATATTGAGTTTGATGATGAAGTGAAATGCTGTGTGGTATTGGCATCAGGCGGCTATCCGGAATCCTATGAAAAAGGGAAGGTGATTACGGGACTGGATGACATTAAGAATGCCATTCTTTTTCATGCAGGCACTAAAACAGAAGGCGATCAAATTCTTACCAATGGCGGCCGGGTTCTGAATGTAGTCGGTTCAGGAAAAGACCTGCAGACAGCCATTGACAATACTTATGCAGAAGTCAAAAAATTAGCTTTTGACAAAGCCTACTACCGGAGCGATATTGGGGCGAAAGGCCTCAAATATTAGAACATTGAGCATTGACTATTTAACATTCAGTTTCCCTTCTTGTGAAGGGATTAAGAGGAGGGTAAAAATCTCTTCACGGTCTTTGATTTGTTTAATATTCCTGCTGCTCTTTTTTAGTTTTCCATCCTTAAAAGCCCAACCTCTTCAAAAAATCTATTCCGGGTTAGATAATGCTACTTCTCTTTATGTAACCCAGAATTCAATATATGTGGTAGAGCAAGGGAATAATCGTTTGTTAAAGCTGGATCACTCAGGAAAGCTATTAGAAACCATCGGTGGAAAAGGGAGTGGAAATTACCAGTTCAGTAAGCCGGTTGATGTAGACGCCACGAACGGACTCAAAATATTTGTTACAGATTACAATAATCGTCGGGTGCAGGTTTTTGATAAAAGAGGACAATATCTGAGCAGCATTTCTGCCAGTGATACCTTTGGTGACAATCGTCCATATAACCCAACACAAATAGCCGTGAATGGTTTGGGTGAAGTCTTTTTCGTGGATGAAGCAGAGAACTATATCCGTCGTTTTGACCTGGATTCCAATCTCTTGGATGAATTTAGAATTTCTTCGGAAATTGAATCTGTGAATGAAATGGGTGTAACCTCCAGAGAAATTTTGATCCTGGATAAGAAGTCGGCCACTATACATCGGTTAGCACTGAACGGTAGTTACCAGGGTTTTTATGCAGCTGATGGGGTAAGGGCTTTATTTACTACTGAGCAGGGTTTATGGAAATCTTTTTCAAATCGTATTGAATTTGAAAACCGTTCTAAGCAAAAGAAGACGATACAATTAACTTCTGAAGTTAACGTCGTTGATGTCCAGGTTTTAGAAGGCATAGCTTTTATACTGACTGCCGAAGTACTGTTTAAAGTTTCAGGCCTTGAGCAATGATTACTCCTCATCAGATCTTTGATGCTGATATTCCTTTCCGGGAAAAAGCTCTGCAGGTTTTTGAATTTCAACGAACGAGTAATCCGGTTTATCAACGCTTTTGCGATGCTTTAGAAATCGGTGAAGTAAATTCCCTTTCTGAAATCCCATTGATGCCCATACAGGCTTTTAAAGACACCGAAGTGCTCACTGCAGTTGGAAATTCAAAATTCAAAATTCAAAATTTAGAATTTTATAGCAGCGGCACGTCTGGAATGAGTCGAAGCAGGCATGTTGTTTCTGATCCTGAGTTATACCGGCAATCAATCCTTAGGGGAATGAATTATTTCTATGATCTGGATAAGTATGTGATCTGGGCATACGCACCGGGCTATATTGAAAATCCGAATTCTTCATTAATCTGGATGCTGAATGCGCTTATTGAACAGGAGAATTCAGGAATGAGCCGGTTTCTGGAACTAGATCAGCCTTTGGATGAAAATAAGTTGGACAAGGTCCGAAAGTCCGGTAAGAAATTGATGCTGTTCGGAGCCGCGTTTGGTTTGCTTGATATGTTGGAGAAGCAGAACATTCAGTTACCTGAAGACTCCGTAATCCTTGAAACAGGAGGGATGAAAACCCACCGGCGGGAAATAACGAAAGCTGAATTGCATGAAAGATTAGCAACTGGGTTTGGTTTGCCGAAGTCGCAAGTTCACTCCGAATACGGGATGGCAGAGCTGTTAAGTCAGGCATACAGCAAAGAAGCAGAATGGTTTGAATGTGTTCCCTGGATGAAAGTGGGTATCCGAAATCCCCAAAACCCGCTGGGAGAAGTTGAATATGGGGAAGAAGGATTGATTGGGATAACAGATCTGACAAACTTGTATTCGTGTTCTTTTATTTTGACAGGAGATAAAGGCATTCAGCGGGAAGATGGGAAATTCAAGGTGCTGGGGAGATGGAACCCTGAAAACCTGCGGGGCTGCAACTTTTTAATCGATCAGGATTGAGCTGGATTGATAAACATATCGATCAAATCAGAAAAGTGACCGGGGAATGGCTGGATCCAGTAAATACATCTTTACAGGAAGCAGTTAGGAAAACGGTGGATGAAGGACTCTTCAGTAAACAAGACATTGAGTTTCAGCTCTCAGTTTTAAGAGAGAGCATCAGAAATAATGAAATTGAAGAATGGGCCGAGCGTTCAGGGTTGAACGATCAGAAAAATGCCAAAGGTACAAAAGTGCTCTGCCTTCATGCAGGAAATTTGCCCTTGGTGGGATTTCAAACTGCTTTGGGAACCCTGCTTTCCGGCGCTGATTATCATGGCAAGCTCTCGCGTAAAGATCCTTACTTACTGAAATCCTTTCTGGATATCATGAAAAAAGCAGGTTTTGGTCAGGAAGTACAATATTCCACAGAATTGAATGACTTCCAGAATCTGCAGGCAGATAAAGTTGTTTTTGCAGGGTCAGAAGAATCGGTTCCTGAAGTAGAAGAAAAAGTGCTGAAGCTGAATGCTTCAGGAGAAGAGGCGAAGTACATCATCCGCACCGCCAAGTTCTCCATTGCTTACCTCAATGACTGGAATGAAGAAGTAAAAAGAGATTTGGTTGAAGCCACGTTAAGATATGGCGGGAAAGGATGCCGATCAGTAGCGGTAGTAGTTGCTGAATTTACCTTGAATCAGGTCAAAGAAGAGTTGATGGATGGTATTCATGAATTCTGGAAAGAAAACCCTCAATATCAGCAACCGGCCCCAGTTTTGGAATATCAATATGCCTACAACAAAGCTATTCAGAGAAATCAGATTTGGCTGGGAGATTTTTTAATCCAGGAAACAGATGAACTCCCGGATACTGATTTTACGGTGAACTGGGTAAATGGAGGAGAGGAAAAAGTCAGGGAGTTAAAAGCTCTGTTCGGGAAGAAGGTGCAATCGGTTTACACTGTTGGTGGAGAGATTAAGGGGATCGAGACAGAGAAGCTTGCCAATGCCCAACGACCTAATCTGTGGTGGAAACCGGATGGGATGGATTTGGTTAATGGACTAATCAAATAATAGTAAAATTTACATGTTGTCGTAGTAAATGGTATCGCTGTAGAATTCTTCTTGTTCATGCTTATAGTTATCCATGAAAAGCCTGATTCGGAATTCGTAGCTTTGATCAAGCGGAAGGTCAAAAGTTATTCTTCTGAAGGTGTCTCTTTGCTGATTTTCAGAATAAAGTTCATTCCAATTTTCATCATTATCACTTCTGAACTCTAAAATTGTGAGGTCGTCCAAAAAGCTATTCCTAAACCATTGAATTGATAATGAGTCATTATTTCTAAAAGCGGTGAGACTTCTAACATTCCCGAAATTTATTTTTTTAATCTTTTTTGAAAACTTGTTTTTGATATTCCCTTTCTCATCAAACCTAAAAGATGAGATTTTGTACTCCATATCAGTTGTGTACTCACCTGACGAATCCATATAGAAGCTTTCTGATAATAAAGTGTCCAGCGTGAAAAATTTATTGTTCAACTTTTTTTCAATAAGGTGCCCATCATCAAAGCTAGACCTGCTTATCCACTGAATTTGAAAGGCGCGGTCATCTAATTTTAAAATGGCTTCTGGGTCAGAAAAATCAGCCTTAAATTTGGGTGAATCAGGATCGAGAGAATTTGTACGTTCATATTCTGAACCTATAATGCAGCCATTAAGGAATAATATGATAAGTAAGAAAGTTGAATGTTTCATTTAGAGCCTTTCAAAGTTTCAAAGTAGCACCGATTGAGATGTACTGCTCAAAATTAGGTTCGAGTAGCAGTTCAAATTTTTTCTGATCCGGAGGGCTAACTTTCTGCTTGTATCTTATTTTATCATAAACATCAAATCCCAGAACAGCTAAAACTCCTAACAGAGATAAATTACGCCTCAAGTTATGAGGTTTTAGTTTTTCAGCTTTTTCAGTCATTAGATCCCCCAATAACAGTGCCTGGCTTTCGGTATCAGCATTAAGGTACTGCTTGCGAATAGATAAATACTCTGCTTTTTTATCACTGAATTTATTTTGAAACTTTAAGAAAAAAGAAGTGGAAGCAATCAGTGAACCAAGTATAAGACCTGTTTTGACATATTCTTTTCTTTTGAACTGAGAGATACTTGGAATGAATTCAAGAAAGGTGACGGACTGGTTTTCAGAATGGAAGTAATGTTCTTTAAATATGACGGATTCGTCTTGGGAAACCTGAAAGTGCTTGGAAAAATATTCTGGGTTCTGAAAAGAAAGCTTTTGTGCAGAATTTTTTTCTAAATCGATTATAGCAAATTCTTCGCCTATTGTTGAATCTTCAAGTTTGATTTTAGTATTAGAATCACTCAAAGCAACAAGGTCTCCACCGATTAAGTATCGGATTGAAGCATTCTTACTGTTCAAGTCGATACTATTTTTATTCAGGTCAAACTCATGAGAAACCTCGTATAAAGAATCTTTCAACACATTTAATGTGAGGTATACATCTTCATTGGTTGGGTAAGACAGGTGAAGGTGATAAAATCCGTTTTTTACTACGAGAGTATCATTATTAGCTACTTTTTGTATGGTAGTTTTATTTATCCCAAATTGGACAAAAGCGGTATCTACATTAAATGAAAAATAAATACTGCCGCTTCCACCTTGTGTCTGTGCAAAAACGGACGAGAGGGGCAAACACAAAAAAAGAAGAATAGAGAAAAAAGTTATCTGAACATAAAAACGACTGTTCATTTGCGACGAAGTAATTCTTGAAGTTTCAGTTAGAATAGTAAATTCGGTTTATAAATTGAATTTCTTGATAAAAATGTTGGAAAATTAATCTCAGCAACGTTCAGAAAAACTGATAAACCACAAAGTTTATTCCTCTAATATTCTCCAGAAAGATTCCAATTTGTAAACCGTATAAAAATCTGGAATGCCGGAAGTATGTGACCTTCGCATATCTATAAGATGCTGAGTTTTGTAGTTCCAAAAAGCACCTGCAAAAGATATACTACAACATTTAAACCCTATGGTTTGAAGTATCGGATCTGATGTATTTCGTGAATCAATAATATAAGCACTCGCCTGATCCGGGACATAAAGTAATCCATCCCCAAAGAAAAAAGATTGACCCAGGCTATTACTATTATAAAATGAAAATTCTTCAGAAAACAATGATTTATTAGTGTTTACATCAATAACAGTTACGTTGTATTGGGCCCTGGATATGATTAATGAATCCAAAGTAGGTGAGAAATCAATCGGATATGTATTGATGGTAGTAGTTTCTTGTAACCTTGATCTAGATTCAGAAACACTATAATTTGAAAGTTGGAATTCATTATAACTTGTGTTTTTAATTAAATAAAGCTCACTCTTATCGCGACTAACAACAAATGATGGATCTTCATTTTCTGAAGTAAACACTAGTAAGGTATCTTTTTGAACTCCATTTAAAGAAGATGCCATTAACCTCCAATGATAATTTTCTCTTCTGATTAAATAGAATATTCTATCGTCCACAAAATCTATGTTGCGGATGGTAGAACTTCCTGAACTTACCGAATCGATTAATATGCTTTTATTATTGTTGAAAAGGTGCAAACCTATTTCTGTTTCAGTACCTCTCAGCGTTGCAATTATATTTTGATCGGAGTGTAGTGCAAACTCTATAGCATAAAAGTCATAGTCAAATACTGGTACTTGTTCATTGGTCAAATAGTCTATTTGTAAAAGCTCTCTTGAGTTAAAATCTGATGCTAAAAAAGAGTGAGAAAGATTTTTTTTATTAATTCTATTTTGAGATAAAAATTTAACCTGTTTTTCTAATGTAAATGACTTGAGGACCCTGAGTCCTTTTCTATTGCTAACTGAAATTTGAGATGACTCATCGGATAGTTTCGTAGATATGTAATAAGTATAGATATTATTTTTGTTGAGGTTGGTATCATAAAATTCATTTTCGCCTTTGGGAATTTCACCTACTTTAGAAAAATTATTTGACAAACCAGTGCTTCTGTAAACATGCTTAACTAGGTGTGTGCTTGATGGATTACTAGTGCGTATGAGTATTTCAGATTCAGAGACATGTCCAATACTATCAATTCGAATAGATGGTAATTCAAATCTTCTGGAAGTAGAGACCTTAGGACTATTTAAATTTCCTATTGAAGCTGATAGATTTGCTTTGTACTCAAAGTCACGGTTAACATCCAGATTTATTTTCAGTTCAGTCTTGTTTTTATTTACTTTAAATTCTTTAGTCTCAACTTCAGTTTCAAGTTCTAATAAAAATTCATCATGAAAATCTGCATCAAAATCCCATGTGAATAGTAGGGAATCCTCAGATATTAGTTTCATATCGAGGTTTTTTGGTGCTAAAGAAAAAGTCGTGGAGTTTTCAAGAGCAAGTATTGTTGTATCATTTTTGAAAATCTTAAATGGTACAATTTTAAATTCATGAATAAAGCTATCGTTTGGAAGAGGAATTGAAGTTTTTTCGAGATTTGCATCAAGTACTTTAAGAGTTTTTTCAGCACTACCTTGATTTAAAACTTTCATAAGGAAAAAACCATCTTCAAAATAAATGTTATCGATCCATTCTAAGTTGATTTCAGACTGATTATTTGTTCGAATCTTTAAAGAAGAATTCAAGTCTTCTATATTTCCAAAGTCTATTTCAATTGTTAAAGAGTCAGAAGTTGAACTATTCTTTTCTGCTGTAACTAAATAGGTTGTTGGAAAACCAAATTCTTTTGTACTGTCAGCAAACTGTTCAGCATTAGGAGATAATGTTGTTAACAGTTTATTATACACTTCTCCAATTTTCTTGTGAATTCTATAGCCAGTTTCGAACTGGGTTTGATCTTCCCATGAAATAGTTATTATCGTATCGACGCTAAAACTGAAGTTGGCACCTGAAGGTGTATCAGGTAGGAATTCATTTGACTCAGGATCATTTTTATTATCCCTTTCAAAATCAGGCCCGGTGCTGCAAGTTGATAAAAGTAAACCAGCGGAAATAGAAAACAGAAGTATGGGCAGTAATCTCTTCATGTTCAAAAATTATACTTTAAAGTTCCGGCTGCTCCAATATTCCCGGAAATTGGCAGCTCCGACAAATAAAACTGAAAATCTCTTTTTTTCTTCAGGTATCCGCCAGCAGGTTTGCTTGTAAAAGCATCGTAGATATTATATCCATAAATAAGAATACCAGCTAATAATAACCCGCGGCGCTGATTATCTAACTTCTTGACTTTAGATTGCTGACTTTCAGCTAGATCACCGAAACGGAGAGCTATTTGCTCAGTTTCTGCATTTTCATAATTATTCTGATATTCTTTAAATAAGCTCAGTTCTTCTTTATAATTCGCAGACTTTAGTGCAGCGGCAGCGAATATTGTTACAGCAGAAGCCCCTAATAGAAGAGCCTTAACATGCTGCCTTTTATAAAATTGGCTGGCTCCCGGAAAAACAGAAAAGAATCTTGCGGCAGATTTACTCGGCCTCAGTTTGTCGGTGATAAAAATCAATTTTTGTTCAGGGATATTTAATCGACTTTCTGAAATACCAAAATCAGGGTTTTTGATGGTCAGCTTTCCAATATTTCCAAAAGTATTAAACTTTGCGAATCCGGTTCCGACATAATTACCCTCAAAAAAAATTTCAGAGTCTTCATCGGTAAGAATCATGGCATTTGCATTGTAATAATCCCGTGCGGCTATATTATCAGAAAGTGCAGCGATACTTAAACCATTTTTTTCAAAGGTATGAGAATAAATAACAGTGGAGTCCCCGATTACCTTTATGAATTGAGTTTTACTTTTATCGAAATAGGTCTGAAAAGATAGCAGTCGGGTACCTTCAGTAAATTTGAGAGAGTCTCCGGAAGCAAGTTTAACAGCTTCAAATAAATCGTTTCCAGGTATTACGTAGGCCGAATCAGTATTGAATTCGAATTTTATAAAGCCCGTTTTATTCTGGGCATATAAAGTGGTTGAAAATAAAGTAAGAAATAGAAATAGATATTTTGTCATAAACCTAATTCATTGTATAGTTTATTAAACTAATAGTATCCGAGTACACTGTATCAGTTTCGGAAAAATTTGTTCTGGCATATGCCCGATATCGTATTTTATCCTCTAAGTTTGGATCAAGTTGATCGATAAAGCTTCTTCTGTATACACCAGATCTTGGTTCTCTAATAAGTGTAAACTCGCCATCATTTATCTGTCGCTCAATTTTTAGTCGCATACTACTCTGGATATCATGATTCCAGACTACTTCGATGGCACGAATATTAATAAAATAAGCTTCTATCTCAGTGACATTTTGTTTATAGGATACTTCTGAGGGACCAGAAAATAGATAAGAATCCTTTCCAATTTTGATAAATGACTTTATGCGATAAACAATGTCTAAAGGGAGACTTCTGTTTGTATCATAAAAAGAATTTGAAGAAGGTGGAAAAGTTTGATAATCAATAAATTCTTGAGATTCTGGATCGTAAAGTTGTAAGGTAAAACCATCAAAATAGACATTTTCCTGCATAGACCAGCCTAGATTGAAACCATTAAGACGATTATCATTTACATAATTTGGATCAATAGTAAAACTATTTAGCTCAGGTACTTCAAAACTTGAGCTCAAAGGATCTCTTTCATTATCATGATTAAAAGTGGGACTATTTTTACAGCCAAAATTAAAGAAGAGCAAACAGCTTAATAGGATGATAGTTAGATATGAAGATGAAATTTTTGGCATAGAACTAATCAAGTTCGATTTTTAGTGATAGCAAGGCGGAAGTCTTTGAAGCCACAGAACTTGTTGTAAGTGTCATATCTGCACCAAAAAAATTGGATGGGTGCCTATATCCGCTTTTTGGTTTTCGAAAAGCATCTAAAGTTGAAATTAAATAAAGCCCTCCGCTAATCAGTAAAGTTAGATTGAAATTATTACTTATCTGATCTAGTTTATTCTTTGCTGAGAGGGCATTTCTTCTGTGAATTATTGCTTCCTCGCTTGTTTGAGCATTTTGATATAATACTTCCAGTTCGTTGTACTTGCTTAGTTTTTTTGAGTAGGCCATATCCTGTCTTATCAGATTAGCTGTCAATAAACCTAAACCCAGGTAGGTAATAGTGGCTCGTTTATACCTTCTTGAAGCGATATATTCAGCTCCGGGTAACAATTTCATGGCAAACGGAAGGGTGGATGGATTTTCGTTAAATCTAGCTACTTTCGTAATATTTTGACTGTTTACTTCTACTCTTTTTTCCAATACACCAAAATCAGGATGCTCTATGCGTAGCTGATGTGTTCCTGGGTTGAGTAAGGTTTTAACCAGGTGTTTACCAGAGTATTCACCATTAATGTAAACGTCGGAATTTTCATCTGTGGCTATGAATAAATTTGTTTGTCTGGCAATAGTTTCGTGGGAACTTCTTGGGTAAGACGGAAAGGTATGATAGACCCGTATTTCGTTAGTTTTACCAGTCTTGGCACGGGTGGTAAATGATTGATCATGGATCGTTTTCCAAACAACAGTTATATGCCGAACACCTGGTTCAACTTGTAAACTATCACCCCGGTTTACTAAATGAGCATTTTCAAAATCTTTATCTATAACTACATAATACTCATCTAGATCTGCAACTACTTTGACCCATGCAGAAAGAGAAATTGGTTGTTGCGCTCTTAAGTTTTCTGAGCAAAGCAAAAACATAAAAATGAGCACTAAAAAAGACCTATGAACCTGACAGCTGCTGTTCATTCTCGACGAAGTAATTCTTGAAATTTCAGTTAGAATAGCAAATTCAGGTCAAACTAAAAACTGAAATTTTAATTACTTCGGTTTAAGCACTCACATCCCCTCAATGTAATCTCCGAACTTCCAGTTGGATGTAAAGTCTTTGCTTAATTCCTGATTGGTGAGCAACGCTTTCACCATAGCAACCGGAATGCTCCCGTTTTGGAGGATCGCATCATGGAATTCCTTTTCCGTCATTTGGCCGGATTCCACCTGTTCCAGTCGCAGCGAATAAAACTGCATGGCGCCAACCATATATGCGATTTGGTATAACGGACCATAGTTGCCTTCAAAAGAACGGCGGACTTCGGCTTCGGCATTGGCGTATTCGTGGCCCACTTTATCCACCAGGTAATCAATACATTCCTGGGGCGACCAGTTTCCAAGGTGGTAATTCAACGAAAAGACAATTCGGGCGGCACGGTGCATTCTCCAGTAGAGCATCCCGATTTTATCTTCGGGGTTGTTTGGGAAGTCTTTTTCCCATAGCACAAATTCCCAATACAATGCCCAGCCTTCGGTCCAAAAAGGAGTTCTGAACATCTGGCGATGAGTTTCATATCGCCGGTTCATAAACTGCTGCAGGTGATGACCGGGAATAAGTTCATGATGGACTACTGCCTTGGAAAAGTGTGGATTATTCCCCCGCATGCTCATCATCTTTTCTTCTTGAGTCATGGTGTTGGTGGGATAGGCAATCCGGACGGTTTCTCCTCCTAAAAAGAAAGGGGCTATTTTTTGCCACTCAGGACTCAGCATAACCATGCGCCAGGTTTCTTTGGCTAAAGGCGGAATGGAGACCAGGTCCCGGTCTTCCAGAAAGGTGATAGCTTCTTCGGCTAAGTCTTTAACTAACGGTGGCTGCTCACCGGCCGGTACATGAGTTGTCTTTACGTATTCCAAAGCCGCTTTCCAGTTATCGCCATAACCGAGTTCCCGGGAGGCTTTAAGCATTTCGTTGTAGGTCCACGCATACTGCTCGTTGGCAATATCAATAAGCTCCTGAGGAGTGTAGGAGATCATCTCAAAGCCTAAACGGCGGTTAATTTCATCTTCGCCAATGGGGTTGCCAATGATCCCGGAACCATCATCGTCTTTCGGATTTTGATTGTAGTGTTCAGCAATCGCTTGCCCATATTCTTCGAGAGAGGAAGTGAGAGCTTTAAAAGGCTCTTCCACCCACCAGCTAAAATCGGGATCATAACCGTAATAAAACTCATAAGCTTCGGTTATAGCTTCCCGTCTTTCTTTGATAACCCCGGCTACAAATCCTGCATTCTGCTTGGATAGTTTAGGTGTTTGCTCGAGATCTTTGAGAAGCTTCTGAGTTTTGTAATTCCATTCATTGAACCGTGCAGCGACTGTTTTACCTTCCATGGAAGTACCAGATCTGCGCTGGGTGATAAAGTCCATCATTTCTGTTCTTGAAGGGATGCGTTCTGAAACGTCATTAAAACGCTTAAAATCGGCCTGCAGGAAATATAAAGACCGTTCCACATCATTCTTGAAAAGCAGGTAGTCCACTTGCTGGGAATGGGTTAATCCCTGAAAGTCTGTATCATCAAGATAGCCCAACCATTGGGTGTAGAATTCCTCAAAGCGGATGAAATATTGTTCGGAAGACTCCACAGAATACTTCCTGGATAATGCCCCGTGGTCTTCCTGATAAACAATTATAGCATCTTCAATAGGAGAGGAAGAAGGTTGAGCTTCTATTTCATATTGAAAAGAAAAAAACAAGAGAATGGTTAAAAAGGTCAGCAGTGATTTTTGCATAGATGCCCGCTTTGTTGAAGAATATGAAAGCTATAAAAAGAAAAAACTGGCAGAACTGCTATGGGTAAATTGTTAAGAATGAAGAATCAGGGTAATCGACAAATCTTTAAAATCGTGGGTCTATACCGGTAGATTTTTGAACCTTGATTTATTGGATTTTAGGATGGCCTTGAATAAGTTGCGTGGTTAAAAGAGTGGGAGATTCATGAAATATGGAGAAATAACTCATCAAATAATTGGATGAGCCATGAAGGTTCATTCTGAACTAGGCAATGGTTTTCAGGAAGTTTTTATATCAGCGTGCTATGACATATGAAATGGACCTGCAAAAAATAGAATTTGCCAGAGAAGTCGAAATGTTCTACAGGGATATTATTATCGGGAGCCGAAGAGTAGATTTTTTGATTAACAATGTGATTTCTGTCGAGCTTAAAGCTGTTATTGAATTACAGGATGTCCATTTATCACAGGCTATGAATTACCTTGAAGCATATAATTTAGAAGTTGGTCTGCTGATAAATTTTGGTGCCCGAAGCCTGGAATTCAAAAGAATTTATAATAATAAGTTCAAGGATGAGGGTCATAAAGGAAACCCAAGGCATCCCAAAAAATCGAGGTAATCAGTTAATCTTGCTAATCATGGTTCAAACACTCAGAGTATATACCATGTCATATTTTGAACCCGGATTAATGGGATTTAGAGATGGCCTTGATTAAAGTTGATAACTGCTAATTTACCCCAAAATCCATTTCAAAGGTTAAACAGGATTGTCTTATCTTTAGGGCTCTGAGAATTTTGAAATCCAAAAAAGCATAAATGCACTCTTACAATCCGGCCGACATCGAGTCCAAATGGCAAAAGTACTGGCTCGAAAATAAAACCTTTGAAACGCCCACCGATAAATCCAACCCCAAGTATTATGTACTGGATATGTTCCCTTATCCGAGTGGGGCGGGGCTGCACGTGGGGCACCCGGAAGGATATACAGCCACTGATATCATTGCCCGTTATAAAAGGATGAAAGGCTTTAACGTACTTCATCCAATTGGCTGGGATGCATTTGGATTGCCGGCCGAGCAGTATGCGGTAAAGACGGGTACTCATCCACGGATTACCACAGAGAAAAACGTGAATAAATTTCGCGAACAGCTGCAAGCAATTGGTTTTAGCTATGATTGGGATCGGGAAGTGAATACAACTGATCCGGATTATTATAAGTGGACGCAGTGGATTTTCCTGAAGCTCTATGAAAAAGGGTTGGCGTATGAAGATGAAGTTGCTGTAAACTGGTGCCCGGAATTGGGAACGGTACTGGCAAACGAAGAAGTGATTGACGGAAAAAGTGAAGTTGGAGGATTTCCGGTTATCCGTAAGCCAATGCGTCAATGGGTACTCAAGATCACAGAATACGCAGAAGAGTTATTACAGGATCTCGAAGAACTGGACTGGCCGGAGTCTCTGAAAGAAATGCAGCGAAACTGGATCGGGAAGTCGGTGGGTGCTGAAATTGACTTTGAGATTTCCGGGTATGAAGACAAGCTGAAAGTTTTTACAACACGCCCGGATACGATTTTCGGAGCTACTTATATGGTAATGGCACCCGAGCACCATTTGGTTGATAAAATTACCACTGAGGAACAACAAGAATCGATTGCTGAGTACAAAGAAAAAGCAGCCAAGAAATCAGACCTGGAGCGTCAGGAACTGAACAAGGAAAAAACAGGAGCTTTTACCGGTGCTTACGCCATCAATCCTGCCAATGGAAAAGAAATTCCCATCTGGATTGCCGACTATGTGCTGGACAGTTACGGCACCGGTGCTATTATGGCGGTTCCCGGGCAGGACGAGCGGGACTGGGAATTTGCAGAAAAATTTGATCTGGAAATTGTACGAACGGTTCAGCCTGAAGAAGGATTTGAAGGGAAAGCTTATACGGGTGAGGGCGCGGCTATCAATAGTGATTTCCTGAATGGATTGAACATCAAGGAAGCCAAGAAAAAGATTATTACCTGGCTGGAGGATAAAGGGGCTGGAACAAAGTCGGTGAATTATAAACTGCGCGACTGGTTGTTCTCACGTCAGCGTTATTGGGGTGAACCCTTTCCGATTATTCATGTGGATGGTAAACCCAAACCACTTCCGGAATCTGAATTACCCATAGAGCTTCCTGAGGTTGATAAATACCAGCCAACAGGTGATGGAGAGCCACCACTGGCCAATGCAAAAAACTGGGTGGAAACCACTGATCCTGAGACCGGAAAAACAGCAATTCGCGAAACCAACACAATGCCTCAGTGGGCTGGTTCTTGCTGGTATTACCTGCGATACATTAGTCCTGATTTTGATGGTGGTCCGGTAGATCCTGATTACGAAAAGTACTGGATGCCTGTTGACCTGTATGTGGGTGGAGCTGAACATGCGGTCCTGCACTTGTTGTATGCCCGTTTCTGGCATAAAGTGCTGTACGATATTGGAGTGGTTTCAACCAAGGAGCCATTTCAGAAACTGGTAAATCAAGGGATGATTTTAGGTGAGATGGAATTCACCGGTCCGGATGGTAAAAAGATCGCCGAAGACAAAGTGGAGAAGAAGGGAGAGGGCTTTGTTCTAAGAGGTACCGATACCAAAGTAGAAGCCCGTGCCCATAAAATGTCGAAAAGCCGTGGCAATGTGATCAACCCGGATAATATCATTGCCCAGTACGGCGCCGATTCTCTTCGATTGTATGAAATGTTTATGGGACCTCTGGAGCAGGTAAAACCCTGGAGTACGAAAGGCGTGGAAGGGGTGAACCGATTCCTGAATCGTGTTTGGCGCTTGCTGGTGGATGAAGATTCTGGAGAAATATCAGAAAAGGTTAGAGATATTCAGGCAGAGAAAAAGCATTTGAAGCCGCTGCATGAAGCTATCAAAAAAGTCAGTGAAGATATCGAAAGCCTGAGGTTCAATACGGCTATTTCAGCGCTCATGATTTTTGTGAATGAAGCCAATGGCTGGGATGAAATTCCATTGTCTGTGGCTGAAGAATTCATTCAGATTCTGAATCCTTTTGCTCCTCATATCACAGAAGAGCTATGGAAAATGTTAGGACATGAAAATACTCTTGCATATGAAGACTGGCCACAATTCAATGAAGAATACCTGAAGGCCGATTCTATTACCTATCCGGTTCAGGTAAATGGGAAAGTCCGGGCTGATATCGAAGTAGATGCCGATAAAGCGAAAGATAAAGACTACGTGCTTGGCTTGGCAAAAGAAGAAGAAAACGTAGCCAAATACTTAGCGGATGGTAATTTGGTGAAGGAAATATTTGTGCCCGGGAAGATTGTGAATCTGGTTGTGAAGTAAACCAGCTCTCTGAGTTGTTTTAGGCTATTACTAAACCTTTTCAGATGATGAATCAAGTTCAGTATGACGACTAATTAAGTAACTATTACTTCCATAAAAAAGGCTCCGACGCAAAGCATCGGAGCCAATTTCTTTTCTTTGTTTACGAAATTCTATGATTTCATAAAAATGCAATTGTTACCGCTCTTCTACTGGTACCCAATCCAGGCCCTTTTCACCAACATAAAGAGCACGTGGACGAATCAGGCGATTGTTTGCGGCCTGCTCCATAAAGTGTCCGGTCCAGCCAGAAATACGGCTCATGGTAAAAATACAAGTATAAAGGTCGGGCTGAATTCCAATAGAATAATAAACCGTAGCCGAGAAGAAGTCTACGTTGGGGTCGATATTCTTCTCACTTTTCATGGTATTCAGCATATCCATTGACCATTGATATAATTGCTGATGTCCGGTTTCTTCCGAAAGATCTTCAGACATGTGCTGAAGGAGTCGGGCACGAGGGTCAAAAGTTTTGTACACACGGTGACCAAAGCCAGAAATCTTCTCTTTGTTAGCTAATTTCTTTTTGGTGAATTCTACTGCATCTGCTGTATCGGGATCTTTGTCGAGCTCTAACAGCGTATTCATAACCGCTGTGTTTGCTCCACCATGAAGAGGGCCTTTCAGAGCGCCAATAGCACCGGTAACAGCTGAATACATATCAGACTGAGTAGCACAAATGGTTCTGGCCGTAAAAGTAGAGGCATTCATGCCGTGCTCAGCATGTAGAATCAGACAGAGGTCCATAGTTTTTTCTGCCTGTGCACCTGGTTTCTCTCCATTCAACATATAAAGAAAGTTGAATGCTGTACTGCCTTCTTCAAGAGGCTCTACGATATCTTTGTCTTTACGGGCACGGTCAAAGGCTGCAATAATTGTTGGAATTTTTGCAGTGATGTCTATAGCCTGACCTTCAAACAATGACTCATCAAATTTGCCGTGGGTATCATCAAAATCAGCAAGCATGGAAACTGCTGTTCTTAACACCGACATTGGCTCAGCAGTCTTATCAGTTGTTTTGATATAATCGAGCACAGGCTGTGGAAGTGAACGATGCTCAATCAAGAGCTTCTTTAAGCTTTCCAGTTCTTCTGAATTTGGCAGTCGATCGTTCCAAAGTAAAAAGCAAACTTCTTCAAAGGTTGCATTTTCTGCAAGGGTATCAATCAAATACCCGGAATAAATGAGTTCGCCTTTTTGTCCGTCAATAAAACTTTTGGTTGTAGAAAAAGCTACAATGCCTTCAAGTCCTTTATTTATATAAGGATATTGTTGCTCGTCAAAGCCTGTGTGAATGCCTTCTGACATTTAGTACTCCAATTTGTGTTAAAAGAATAATATGCTCGGTAAGAGCCAACTTTACGCTGTTAACATTTTTAAATAAACAAGCGTTTATGTTGGTAAAAAAATCCGATTCTCATTTGAGAAGAGCATCGAATATAGTAAAACGACCGCACAATTTTAAGTCAAAATGTTTTAAACTATTCCAATAAAGCAATCGAACTTGAAGAAAATGTGAAGAAAGCCTTAAAGAATTGGAAAACAGGATAAAACGTAACAAGCAATCCATTGAAGCGTACTTTCATGTTGAACTAAAGCTTCATAATGGATTCATATCAATTTGACCTGATCGGGTTTATACATTTCAGCTTCGCCATTCTTTCCATGATCTTAGGCGCGGTCATCATTTTCACAAAGAAAGGAGGATCGATACATAAAAAGTTAGGATATGCTTATTGCCTATCAATGGTTGGACTGAATGTATCTGCTTTGTTGATTTACAAGCTTTTTGGTTTTTTTGGCCCTTTTCATGTGTTTGCTTTGATAAGTTTGGGCAGTGTAATCGGCGGATTTGTTCCAGCTTTTTTAAAGAAACCTGAAGGTAGCTGGCTGGAATATCATTATGAGTTTATGAACTGGTCGGTAGTTGGATTGTATGCGGCATTTTGGTCGGAAACCTTTACCCGATTTTTTAGCTTTGCAGACTGGGGTGGCTTTTGGATGCTGGTTGGAAGTGCAACTGGGGTCACCGTTGCAGTTGGAGCTTACCTGATTAAAAAGAAGAAAAATTACTTTATTGAAAAGTTTGGGAATAAGAAATGGACGGCGGTAGACTAACGCTGCTTCTTTGCCTCATTCCAGAAGACATCCATTTCTTCCAGTGTGGCATCTTTAAGTGCTTTATCCTGTTCCTTTAGCTTTTTCTCGATGTAGCGAAACCGTTTTTCAAACTTAGAGTTTGTTTTTCGGAGACTGTCTTCAGCATTAAGTTCAAAATACCGGCTAACATTTACCAGAGAAAATAAAACATCCCCAAATTCATTGGAAAGTTCATCCGGATCATTTCCCTCCAGCGCTTGCCTGAATTCTTGTAACTCTTCATCCAGTTTTTCCCAGGCTAGTTTCCACTCCGGCCAGTCGAATCCTACATTCGCTGCTTTCTCCTGCATGCGCTGTGCCCTGATTAAAGCAGGAAGATGGGCAGGTAGTCCATCTAATGTAGATTTCTTTCCTTCTTTGAGTTTGATGTTTTCCCAGTTCTCTGAAACCTGTCCTTCACCATCAACTTCAGTATCACCAAAAACATGTGGATGTCGCCGGATAAGCTTTTCCATCAATGTGTGAATGACGTCTCCCATGTCAAAAGTTTTTGTTTCAGTTGCCATGCGGGAATGAAAAACTACATGAAGCAGCAGGTCACCGAGCTCTTTTTTAAACTCATCATAGTCGTGATTATCAAGAGCTTCAATTGCCTCGTAGGCTTCTTCGATCAGGTTATCCTTAATAGATTCATGGGTTTGTTTTCGATCCCACGGACATTCTCTCCTGAGAATAGCTACTAGCTCTACAAGGTCCTCAAACTTCCGGCTTGGCTTCATGTTTATGTAATGAAAAATTCAAAATTCAAGATTAAAAATGGAAGGTACCAATCTTTCATTTTTAATTTTGAATCTTTAATTCACTTAAGTTTTTTTCTTCTTCTTTTTAGCGGCGGGGAAGAGGATGTTATTCAGGATGAGCCGATAGCCCGGACTGTTTGGGTGAAGGGCTAAATCTGTTGGAGGATCATTTACTCGATGTGTGTAGTCTTCAGGATCATGTCCGGCGTAAAAGGTGAAGGTTCCACGGCCATAGTTTCCGTGAATATATTTGACCTGTTCCCTTCCCGGAGATTCTCCAAGAATAACGGAAGAAGATTTCACTTTGTCTTTCTGGAAAGCAGTGGTTTGTCCGTAAAAACCTCGTACACTGCTAACGTGATTCTGGGTTAGCATGGTAGGAACCGGATCCCATTTAGCCGAAAACTCAAACAGGGTGAAGAAATCCAGCGATTGGTCAACCCGGTTAATACTTACCGGGACGTCAATATCGGCATGCTCATATTCGCTCGGATTCAATACTATTTCGAAATTCTCAAAGGCCAGTGTTTTGTTGAAATCCAGCTTTTCCTGGGCATTTGGATCTGCCGGATCGCCATCAAATTGCTCGGGGGCGATATCCACGCCTTCTGCAGCGAGGGCAATATCGAAGGTATCGGTACCTGAGCACATCGCAAACAGAAACCCACCATTACCTACATAGCGTTTGATAGTGCGGGCGACTTCTTTTTTCTGCTCACTCACCGAAGAGTAGCCCAGTTCACTGGCCATGGCTTCCATTTGTTTGACCTGAGCAATATACCAGGGCATATTTCGGTAACTGGCCCAGAATTTTCCATACTGACCGGTGAAGTCTTCATGATGCAGGTGAAGCCAGTCGTATTCATCAAGCTTTCCTTCCAATACTTCCACATCCCAGATTTTATCATATTCTACTTCGGCGTAGGTAAGAGCAAGCGTAACCGCATCATCCCAGGGGAGAGCCTGATCAGGAGTATAAACCGCTATTTTTGGGGCTTTTTCGAGATTTACAACCGCGGTATTACTACTGTTGCTTTCCACTTCGGCAATAATACGCTGGGCTTCGGAAGCACTGATGGTTTCGAGTGATACATTTCGAAGCCTGCTTTTTCTGACGATATCATTTTCAACCTTGGCCAGAAAACTGCCGCCTCTATAGTTCAGTAACCACTGAGCAGTGTAGCCATCAGTGATATGATTAAATACTACACCATATGCTTTCAAATGATTAGTCTGTGAAGCATCCATTGAAATAATAACATGCTGTTGAGCACTGATCATAAATAGTGGTGCAAGCGCAAAAATTAGTAGCGATAAAAATCTCTTGATCATATCAGGAATTTTGATTGGTTAAAGCAGTTAATCGTTCTCTTGCATAAGGTGCATAAAAGCCTTGTGGATATTCCAGAATAAGCTTTTCGTAAATATCTTTCGGCGAAATTTCTTGTAATGAATTTGTCGAATCAAGATTGAAAAAGCAATCTTCAGCAGATCCACAGGCATTTTTTACCAACTCGATATTTGTTTGTTCTGCCAGCTTAGCCTGTTCCCATAATAGTTTCTCCTTAATGGGGGTTGCTGCATTTGAAGCCAGGTAAACACTGAGCTCATTATATTTAATTTCTTTTTTGATATGGGGAGATTCCACAAAGAAAAGCAGAGCGTCATCTTTTAGAGCAGTAAAGCCTTCATCATCAATCATACTAAGAAATGCCTGGGCACTTTCTTCTGAAGCACCATTGTTTTCTTTAAAAACAGCATCTGCGAATCGGGATAAATTTTCACCGGTGGTATCTGATGCTGTTCCCTGTTGCAGCCATAAACGGAGTTCCAGAGCGTCATTGGCATAATAAGATGTATTTTGTCGCCCAAGTGATTTTAACTGAATACCGGCAAACTCATAATCTCCGGAATAAAAATCGGTGAGAGCCAGAAAATATCGGGTCTTTTCAGCGAGTTCACCAATCTCGGCTTGTTTATTGGCCCGGGTAAAGCTGATACGCGCTTCGGTAAATTCTTTTTTGGCAAGATGGATTCTACCCTCTAAATAGGGGATTTCGGGAGAGTCGCGCATGGCTGGAAGATTTTTTAGTTTTCTGAGGGCTGCCTGTGCTTTATCAAGATCGAAAACATGATCAAGCGCCAGTTCAGCTCTTTTTAGCTGCACATTACCCATACCGCTGTAACTATTCGTTTCTATTTCAATAGAATCCAGCATGGTTGTGGCTAATTTGTACAGGCTATCTCGTTTGTTGCTGAAGTCGAGATTGTAATCATCAATGTATTTAGCCCATTTGGAGTAGGTATCGGCAAGTTCTTCCATGCCTCTCCATTTTATTTCGCCGTAGGCATTATCGGTGTAGAAGGTGAATGCCTCTCGAGCCAACTCAAATTCGTTGTTATCAGTAAGCTGCCGGCCGAGATTGAATAGGGAATAATTATATGAGTCAGATCGGCTTTCATATTCTTTGGCAGCTGCAAGTGCCCGCCGGTAGAGTTTATTTTCCTGGAGCAACCAGATCTGGAGCTGGTAAAAAGTTTGATAATTTGGCGAAGAAATGGAAATGTTGTCCAGTCGATCATTCAGTTCAATTATGGTAATGTCGTAGAGAATGGGATCATTATATCTCAGTAAGCTTCGCTGAATAAATGAAATTTGGTTGGGTGAAGCTTCCAATAAGTTAAGCCATTCTTCAATAGCCAGTTCGTATTCACCGGCTCTCATGTAGGCGTTGGCAATATCACCAAAGAACAACCGGTCATTTTGGAATACGGTACGGGCTTGTTTATAAACATCTACGGCTTCCATATACTCACGCCGACTAACCATGGTTCTGGCTGTGGTTATATAGAGCTGCAATTGCCGGGAATGAGTTTCAAGATTGGCATTCCAAATATCCAATGCGGTTTCAATTTCTTCTTTGAAATGATAGAGTTCTCCAATCCGTACCTGAACCTGTCCATCGAATTCGGGCTCTCCTTCATATTTTTTGGCTATCTCTAAACCACGATCATATTGCTTCAACTGGATGAGGCAATCGATAAGCCGGTCAGCATATACATAAGTTTCTGGATTCTCCTCGTTCAATTCCTGAAGCAAAGGGAGGGCATCAGCATATTGCTGTTGCTGCATAAGGCGGGTAGCAAGCTGAAAATCGCTGTTGTTTTGAGCAAAGACCGGACAGGCCAAAAACCCGACAATAAAAAAAGAGAAAATAGTTCTGAATAATTTCTTCATGAAGTCATGATATCAAATTCTGGAATGAAGGACTGCATTTCCCGGTAAAAACGGTTCAGCGGAAAACCAACTACATTATAGTAGTCGCCAACGATTTTTTCTACAAACAAGGCACCTAAATCATCCTGTATTCCATAAGCTCCTGCTTTATCTAATGGATTACCACTTTTTATATATGCTTTAATTTCGTGTTCACCTAACGTACTGAAGGTTACTTTTGTTTGTTCATTAAAGGTATGTTTAGCTTGAATCGTGCCATTTTTATCAGTTTTAACAAAAGCGACTCCAGTATACACAAAGTGATCGGTTCCACTCAGTTGTTGTAAGAAAGCAGCTGCTTCAGTTTCATTTTTGGGTTTGCCCAGTACTTCCCCATTATGCACCACGATGGTATCAGAACCAATAATTAAACTTTCACTGAATTTGGAAGCTACATCTTCGGCTTTTAAAGCGGCAAGGTCTTCGACCAGCAATTCAGGATCAGTGTGGGAACTGATTTCCTCAGCATTGCTTGGGCAAATCTCAAAAGCGAGACCTATTTGTTGTAGAAGTTTCTTTCTTCGCGGGCTCTGAGAAGCCAAAACAATTCGCATCATACCGTATTTGTACTTTTGGGTTTAGCAGATAATTAAATAACTTAGCCAACCGTTCGATCATAAATTTCAACTAAGTTAACTAAAAGAACATGGCAAAACGAGGACGTAAACAAGCGGATAATCAACCGATGTTTTTTTCCGCATATAACTACAAACTTATCGGGATTGCTATTTTCCTGATTGTAGCTGGTTTTACGGCCATGTATATGGAAAATGAGGTTGACGGTTTTATTTCGCTATTCATTTCTCCAATTGTGATCATGGCGGGCTACATTTTAGTGATTTTTGCCATCATGAAACATGATCGTGATGAAGAGCCTGAAGCAGCATCCAGCTAATTAAAGACGTGCTCGATCGCTGGGTAAATATCTTCTTTTCGTTAGCTCTGGTTTTTGTCTTCATATTATTTGGAGATTCCCAACAACACAACCAGATTCTTCTGGGACTTTTCCTTGCCGCATTATTATCGGTTATTGCCTTCATTTTAAATTGGTTAACTATTGACGGAGCCTCATCAGCAACTATATTTGGGGGGTTCGCTTATGGCTTGGGGGGAATGGCTGGAGCCGCAGTAGTACTCGCATTTTTTATTTCCGGATCAGTTCTGTCAAAAGATTTAATCTCCAGAGAAGGTTTTCTGGAAAAAAAATTCCGGCGCGATGGCAAGCAGGTGTGGTCGAATGGATTTTGGTTTGCTCTGTGGGTTTTAATATGGTTCTTAACCGATGTGGATGCTTTTCTGATAGGGGCTGTAACTTCCATAGCCACTGCCGCTTCTGATACCTGGTCTACCGAAATTGGGGCAAACCGATTGAAGGGAAAAACAAGACTTATCACTTCAGGAGAAAAAGTGCCTCCGGGAACGGATGGTGGAATAAGTTTTTTTGGGACAATAGCCGCTCTCTGTGGAGCAGGATTCATTGCCGCTGTGTTCTGGGTTTTTGCTATTGAATCCGCTCTGTCAACCATTTTGATAATTGCTGTAACAGGATTTTTTGGTTCACTCATCGATTCTTACATTGGCGCCCGGTTTCAGAATGCGGAGTACAAAATTCCCGGACTATCATCAATTGGTTTGGAGAATATGTATGTTAGCAACAATTTTGTGAATTGGATTTCTGCAGGTCTGGCTTCAGTAATCAGTTTGATATTAATCTTAATCATTGGCGTATGAAATGGTATAAAAAACTACACTGGCAAATTATAATTGGTTTGATTTTAGGTCTCCTTTGGGGATTAATGGCCAGTGTAACCGGTTTGAATGACTTTACTACTGATTATATCAAACCGTTTGGCACCATTTTTATAGCCATGCTGAAGTTAATTGCGATGCCTCTTGTTTTGGTTTCGCTGGTGGTAGGTGTAACCAGCCTTAATGATACGACCAAGCTTTCAAGGATGGGATTTAAAACGGTATCTATTTATGCTGTTACCACCGTTTTTGCCATCACTATAGGGTTGATTGCGGTGAATGTAATTCAGCCCGGGAAAACCCTGCCCGCAGAAACCACGGCAGCGCTGCAGGAAAGCTACAGCTCTTCGGTCGATGACCGTAGTGCTACCGCCGAGTTGGTTCAGAATCGCGGGCCGCTGGATTTCATTGTAGATATTGTACCTGAAAACTTTTTTGCCGCCGCTGCAAATAATTCAAGCATGCTGCAAGTTGTGTTTGTGGCAATCCTTCTTGGAATTGGGATTATCCAGATTGGAGGTAAAAAGGCACAGACATTAGTGGATGTTTTCGATGCTTTTAATGATGTAATCATACGGATTGTAGAGCTCATTATGTTGACCGCGCCGTATGGTGTTTTTGCGCTGATGGCTTCGCTTATCATAGACCTTGCCGGCGATGACTTATCTCAGGCTATGGAGTTGTTGTATGCATTGGGCTGGTATTGTTTGACCGTTATTATTGCACTCATTGTTCATGTGTTTGTGGTTTATGCCAGCTTGTTTAAAATTACCAGTGATATGAAGCTGTCAACATTCTTCCGGGCCATTCAACCCGCCATGTTGCTTGGCTTTAGTACCAGTTCAAGTTCAGCTACGCTGCCGGTTACCATGGAACGGGTAGAAAAAAATCTGGGTGTTGAAGACGAGGTAGCCAGTTTTGTACTTCCAATTGGTGCTACTGTTAATATGGATGGAACCAGTTTATATCAGGCAGTTGCAGCCGTGTTTATTGCACAGGCTCTGGGAATGGACTTAACTATTGCACAGCAGCTGATGATTGTATTGACAGCAACGGCAGCTTCTATTGGAGCAGCGGGGGTTCCGGGGGCCGGTATCGTGATGTTGGTTATCGTTCTTGAAGCCATTCAGGTACCAACGGCAGGTATAGCTCTCATACTCGGGGTAGACCGTATTCTGGATATGTGTCGCACCACAGTAAATATTACAGGTGACGCTGCGGTATCAGTAGCTGTAGCGTCCTCAGAAGGACGATTAGGAGCACCCAATCTGGATGATTAGAATTTCAGAAAAGAGGAAATTTTATATGCCTTTATGCCTGAAAATCTGTTAATTAAGATGACAAAACTAATGAGTAACGCTCGTGCCTATGGCCCAAAAGTTACTATCTGGTAAACATTTAAAAACTCTACATATCGCCCTTTTCTTTCTGGTTGCCTCCTTGGGTATCAAGGCAACAGCCCAGTCTGTATTACTTCCGGGTGATGTAGTTATAGTATCTGCCAATGCGGATACTCAGTCCATCGATTTTATACCGCTTATCGATATCGAGAAAGGTACGGAACTGTATTTTTCGAATGGGAAGTGGGATCGTTCTGCTCAAACACTTTCTGGCAGCGAACTGAAAGTATTATTCAATACCTCTGTACAGGCCGGCACCAATATTCATTTAAATTATGTGACAGATGAACGGCTGGAAGTAAGCGGGGAAATCAATTTTGAAGGTGGAACTCACCGACTCTTTGCCTACCAAAAGGAAGAGGTATACCGGTTTATTTTTGCACTCGGTTGGGGTAAGGGTGTTGTATGGAATGCATCAGAAGAAGAAACCCTTGGTTCCGATATCCCTGAAAGTCTTGAAGGAAACAAGCACACTTTCTTAACCCTTGGCGAGGCATCCAATTATCAATATTATATCAGAAACGGAGCCAGCGGAACCCGAAATCTGCTGCTTCAGTATGTAGGTAACCCTAGTCACTGGCGTGGCAAAGATTCGGCTCCTTACCCTGCTTTTGGAACGTCTTTCAATTTGCTGACTCCACCCGTTGTCCTTTTTGATCAAAGTATTTCCACAGTCAATGAATCGGATTCAGTAGCTGTTTTAAATGTCGCAATTTATGAACACGATGGATCAAGATTATCTGTAGACGTTAAGTTTGATACATTAAGGAGTATTACTTCACCTGATGACTACGTAGAGTTTCAGACAGCGACTCTTAATTTTACCGGTTTGATTGGGGATGGAGTTTATGAAGTAAAAGTGCCCATTAATGACGATGCTGATTATGAAGGAAGAGAAACTGGTATTTTCACACTGCAGAATTTATCAAAAGGAAACTATGGTGATTTCCTGACCCACAGCCAGATTATTCTGGATAATGAAAAGCCGGAAGTATTGATTTCTCAGGTGATGAATGCCCCGGATGGTGCCGGTTTTATTGAAATCAAAAATATGGAAGATGGGGTTGTTGCTTTAAATGGGTGGAGCCTTTCGACAAAAGATCAATCATACACTTTTACAGGAGATATAGTATTGTACCCTCAGCAAACCATCCGGGTGAAAGATGGATCTGAAAACTTGAGTGAGGATGACTCTTCAACCATTATTTATACAGATAATGCAAAGCCCTTACTGCACAGAAAAGGGGGCGAATTGATTCTGAAAGACTATAATGGAGAAAGTCTGCATCAGTTCAGCTATACAGAACTCAAAAAGCAAAGTGAAATAACATCTGGCCGCAATGAGGTAATAACCGGCAATAAGATTATTACCAATCAAAATCAGGTGCGAGGTATTAATGACTTAAATCCTCAGGCATCTATACTCCAATCTATACAGCCTGGCTTTACGGCGATTTCAAATACAACCGGCTTAGCGGAAGCTTTCCCTGAAACTATTTTATACGGTTGGGATGAAAGCGACCAAAGCTTTCACGAAGTTTCTTCTGATGCATTTTCAAAGTATGAAACACTGATAGGATTTTTTGAAGTTCAGGAAGAAGAAAAACTTGCAGCGTGGAAAGACTTATCATACCAGAAGTCTAAAAGTATAAGCAGCCTTACATTTACGGTTTCAGCTACCGACCATGATGAGAATGATATCTTAAATGGAATTGAAGGCTTGAACCTAGCATATAACAGGCTAAATGTGCCCATCGAAGCAAGTCATTTGATTACACTGGCCAAAGAGAAGTACCCTGAGATAGCTCTTAATCCAAATATTTATTATTTCCACCGAACGGCTACCGGAGAGCTGGATTTTGTGGCTCTGAAGAAAGATGAACAGATTCCTGCACAGGCACCATTCTGGATTTTGCTTGATAACTTTCAACCTGAAATCGAACTGAATTTTGATCTGCAGGAAATAGCTCAATTAGCTAATCCCGTTGAAGTGGAAGAAACAGAGAAGGCGGCATCATCTATTAAGCTTCTTCTGAGCACTCAAAACCGGAAAGAGATGGTGTCGGTGAATTTTGTGAATGAGGGTAGAACCGAAAGTGTTAAAGACCTGAATTCATATCCAGGGTTGTTTTTAGGCAATCAGCAAGCTTTTTTGAACATGGCCTTTGCTGGAGGGGATGATTATTTTAAAGAAATGACGCTGTCGTCTAAAATTGAACAGGCACTGTTACTACCATTGCAATTTAGTTCTTCGAATTCGGGCAAGCTGACACTTTCCGTAAGCGAATGGGAATCCGTTCCTTCCGACTGGGAAGTTAAGCTAGTAGATAAAACAGCCGGAAAAGAATACACTTTAAGGGAAGATTTTAGTATCACTTTTGATCACACGGTATTAACCGGAGAGAGTGAATCCGATCGGGAAACTACACTAGAGGACTATACTGTAAAAGACCGGTTTGTAGTTCATATAAATCCTCCGGGGCAATCAGTAGAAGGTGATGAACAGGATGATACACTTCCCCAGGAAGTAGAACTTCACCAAAATTTTCCTAATCCATTTAACCCGGCTACAATCATTTCATTTTATTTACCGGAATCGGAAGAAGTTCGTCTGTCAATTTTTAATATTGTTGGGCAACCTGTAGCTGTGATCGCAGAGGGAACCATGTCGGCGGGGGAGCACCAGTTTGAATGGGACGCTACCGACAAACCCAGCGGGATGTATATTTATCAGCTGGAAGTTGGAAAGAGTGTTATGACCCGAAAAATGACGTTAGTTAAATAATGAACAGATTTCGCGTGATAACAGTTATTCCAAACAAGAAACCATAATAAACCAAAAAAGGACAAGTACTCTTTACCTATCATGCAGTTTAAAACAATTCAAGGGGTGGAAGTGCCCGAAATAGGGCTAGGAACACACCGATTAATTGGCAGAGAAGGCGAAAACACAATCAAGCTGGCACTAAATCTTGGCTATCGTCATATCGACACTGCCCAAAGCTATAAAAATGAAAGAGAAGTTGGAGAGGCTATAAAAAGATCTCATGTAGATCGGGAAGAAATTTTCCTCTCCACAAAAATCTGGCATACCCATCTTGAAAAAGAGGATGTTCTCAAAATAGCGGAGGACTCTCTCCGTGAGTTAGACACTCCTTATGTAGATCTTCTGATGATTCACTGGCCCAATCCCGATGTGGATATCGAAAAGACAATGGAAGCTTTTCTCTCTCTCCGTGATCAGGGTAAAGCGTTAAACATCGGAGTGGCGAACTTTCCTCTGAAGTTATTGAAAGAAGTGAATGAGGAGCTAGGCGCTCCTATCTTTTGCAGTCAGGTTGAGTATCATCCCTTCTTAAGTCAGTTTGACTTACTCGATTATACTGCTGAGCATGACATCCTTTTTACCTCTTATTCGCCACTGGCACAAGCTCAGGTGATGGATAACCCACTTCTTCAGGAGTTGGGAGAGAAATACGGAAAGTCACCTGCCCAAATTGCACTCCGCTGGCTCATAGAACAGGAGCAGGTAGTGGCTATTCCGAAGGCGTCTACCGAAGAACACCTGAAAGAGAATATTGATGTATTCGATTTTGTGTTGGAAGATGACGATTTCTATGCTATCGATGACATCGAGAAAGACACCCGATTGGTTGATCCTGACTTTGCTCCCGAATGGGATAAGTAAGGAAGTGGAAAGTGGAATCTATTAACCAACCCTTCAAGGGTTAAAACCCACAAGCTTGAGTTTGGATTATTACCGAAACCCTTGAAGGATTAGGGTGGTGCTTAATTAGGCAACGAAAAAACAACTCAGCTACAAGCAGCCAAGGCCAGAACATCACCATCCTGGTTTTTAAGCTGATGCCTGTAGTTTTGATGTTCTTCTATTTTTCGTTCTGAAGTGATCATATCACCGGCATGACTTTCCTGCATAAACATGATGTCGATGTTTTTGATCAGGTAGGCTTTATCATCATCATACGTCTCCATTAACCATTCCACAAAGCGAGCATTATTTACATGCTCGTTCATATCCAGATCTGACTTGCGAACAACGAATTTCTTAGTCACATCCGCTTCTTCAAAAGAACTGATCCGATCCGATTTTACCGGAAGTACGTGATCTATTTCTGATAACCGGAGATCAAGCACCTCTTTGGGCATCCGGGTCGGTTTGCGGGTTTTTAAGTTGATCATCATCCAGTAGCTGAGGCAGGCTCCGATTTGATTTCCTTCTTCATCCAGAATACGGTAATCGCGATAGGCGCGTAAGGCGTCGCCGGCAGCTGGCCAGGTTTCAACGGTAATTTTTTCCCGCCAGTTTGGGTAGCGATCTATTTTGATATCCATGCGGTGAAGTACCCAGGTCAGATCTTGCTCGTGGAGCTGAGTAATGTCAAAGTTGAGCTTGAGGGCATGGTTTCCGGCTACCTCCTGGAAGAGAGAACAAAGAGCCGGAAGAGTGATTTGACCTCCGGAACCAACTTCACTGGCCCGGATGGTAAACGTTTCGCTGTGCTTGGTAATATCGTCAGTCATTATAAATGTGAAGTTCCGAGTCACCTCAAACATAACCGAAAAAAAGGATTTATGTGATAGTTATTGACTGTACAGTTTTTTAGCCCTCGTTCCCAATAAGGATGTTAGGAACGAGCTGGATGGTCTGATTTAGAACGCCTTGTTACAGGATTTTATAGCAAGATGATTATCTACTTAAGCTCAGAAAGTATTAGTTTTTTCTGCTTAAATGTGTTCTGCAATGCTTTTTCTCTCACCTCTGTATTGTCGCTGTGTATGAGTTCAAAGTATTCAACGGGAACAACTTGCCATGACAAACCGTATTTGTCTTTGCACCATCCGCAAACACCTTCTTCTCCTCCATTTTTGGTAAGAGCATCCCAATAGTAATCTACTTCTGCCTGGTCTTTGCAATTCACTACAAATGATACCGCCTCATTGAATTTAAACATGGGGCCTGCCGCAAGGATACTAAACTCCATTCCTGCTATTTCCATTACCGCTGTTTCAAAGGTACTGGCGTCACTACTGAATTCATTTGGTGGATTTTCCATCTTGCGATAATCCTTCAGCTTGCCGTCTTTAAAAATGGATAGATAATATTCTGCAACCGCTTGTGCATCTTTTTCAACCCAAAGGCAGGGAGTAATTTTTTGATGGTTCATTGTTCTTGTTCTTATGATTGTTACTAATCAACTCTTTTATTCTACAAGTTGATTAAAATGCCTGGAGAGAAGCATATATATTATTCAATTTCCTGATATTAAGATAGCCCTGTAGCGAGTTGAACAGCTTGTCAAGCGACAGGTCAACATCCTTGTTGAGAAAGAGGAGAAAAGTATGTAATCCGGAATTTTTGAGCGATTAATTCCGGATGGTATTTCCAAATAAAATCAGGTTAGAATGATCTCCTGAATTAATTTGCCGCGTGTAAAATACGGTTGCTCCAGATCTTGATGTCATCCAGGATTACATAAATAGACGGAAGCACGAGCAACGTCACGATGGTGGAGAAAGTGAGTCCGCCTACAATGGCTCGGGCCATCGGGAAGTAGGGAGGTCCTTCGCCGCCAATTTGCGTGGTTCCAAAACAAAGGGGAACCAAGCCAAGCACGGTGGTTGCTGCCGTCATAAGAATAGGGCGCATACGGTCTTTTCCGCCTTGTATAACAGCTTCCCGGCGGGATAACCCTTCACTGCGCAGGTGGTTGATGTGGTCAATAAGTACAATCCCGTTGTTTACTACAATCCCCATCAAAATGAGAATTCCGATGAAGGCCATAAGGTCGAAGCTCGTGCCGGTGATGAAGAAGAACCAGAAGATTCCAATCACACCATAAAAAATACAGGAGATCACGCTGGTTGGATAAATGAGCGACTCAAAAAGTGAAGCCATAATCAGGTAAATCAGGAAGAAGGCAATGCCAATATTAAACAGCATGGTATTCATTGCGTCGATATCATTGCCAAAACTCCGGCCGTAACTCCAGCCATATCCGGCGGGGTAGACAATCTGATCCATAACCGTGGAAATTTTTTCACGAGCTTCATCAGAAGTAATGTCTTCCAGGTTAATCCCGATTCCCAGAGAGGTTCGGCGGTTTTCACGGAAAATCCGTCCGGCTCCGGCCCGCTCTTCAAAATCTGCAAGAGTGGCGAGTTTTACCGATTGTTCTTCACTTATAGAAATAGGAAGATTTTTGAGATCATCCAGGGTTTGTCGGTTTACGTCCTGGAAAGCCAGAATTACATCAATTTCGCTGTCTTCACCCCGAATACGTTGTACGGTTTGTCCGCGCAGGGCACCTGATACCATATTGGCTACAGCAGAAGAGGTAAGGCCAAAGTTACGGGCACGATCGTGATTTACGGTCAGGCGGATTTCATCACTTCCGGCCTCGGCTTCGGAGCGAACATCTGCAAAGCCTTCGATCTGACCAAGCCGCCATTCTACCTGTTCGGCTAATTCTTCAAGTACATCCATCGACTCGCCCTGAACAAATACGCGTACCTGTTCGGCGCTGTTCCGGCTTATGTATTCAAAAGCGGGCTGACCAATCGCAATTTTGGGTAGTTCTTTTTCAATTTCTTCTTTGATTTGTGTGACGGACTTCTCGGCTTCATCATCAGCAATCAGGTTGATGGTAGATTGTGCGTATTCAGGTTCATAGTAGGTATAAACGGATTCTATCTCGAACTTATCCTGATTTTCGTACAAGTAGTCTTCCACTCGATCTACCGATTCTTTAACATGATCGAGCGTGTAGCTGGCATTCAGGTTGTACTGAAGGTTGAGCTGTCGTTCTTCAACCCGTGGGAACATATCCACATCCATGAAGGCCATGGGAATACCGCCACTTAGAAATAGCAGTGTTATAAATACTACGGATATGGTACGTCTTTCCAGCAGCCATTCAAGCACAGCTGCATACCTCACAGAAAGCTTGTCGATAATGGTTTTCTTTCTGGATTTCTCCGGAGGTTGAATTTTGGAGGCAAGCAGAGGAATTACGGTAAGAGAAATCACCAGTGAAGCTACTAAGGCAATAATAATAGCCATACCGATATAATACATATGCTGAGAGATAAAGCTCTCGTTCACTACATTGGGGAGAAATACAATGATGGAAGTCAGCGTACCGGCGGTAACCGCAATCGAAACTTCTTTGGCTCCAAAGATGGCTGATTTCTGGGCATCACTTCCTTTGCGCTGGTACCGGTGGATGTTTTCCGTAACAACAACGGCATTATCAACCAGCATACCAATGGCGAGCATCAATCCCATCATGGAAAGAATATTCAGGGAAATATCGAGGAAGTAGAAAAAGCCAAGGGTCACAATCAAAGAAAAGGGGACGGCCGTTGCCACAATCAACGTTGTGCTCATCTGTCGCAGGAAAATATAGAGTACAATTACGGATAGGAGGGCACCAATCATACCAGAGTTAAACAGTTCGCGCAGTGAGCTGAGAATTCCATCAGCCTGGTTAAACATTTCATAAATTTCGATTCCCTGCATTTCAGGGAGTTCATTTACCTTATCAATCTCAGCCAGAACTTCATCTACCACCTGTACGGTGTTGGCCGTCGATTCTTTGGTAATGTCAAGTCCAATCGCATATTTACGGTCAAGGTGGCGTGCATAATTTCGTTCGGGTGAGGTGTATTTAACCGTAGCAATATCTTTAACCCGGATATTGTTGTTGGCAATAATCAGGTTTTCAATGTCTTCCACACCATTCAGATTGCCAACCGGACGAACCATGTAGCGGAGGCCGGAATCGGTAATCTTTCCGGCCGAAATAGAGAAATTGGCTTGGCGAAGGGTACTGCTGAGCCGGTTCAGATTGATGTTATATTGGGTGAGGCGATCTGGATCCAGCTCTATCCGTATTTCTTTTTTCTCCACACCGTATAAGGTAACCTGACCTACTCCGGGAATGCGTTCAATACGTTGTTTCAGGTTCCGGTTCAGTAAGTCATAGGCATCCGATAAATCCCGCTGACTTGAAATCCGGAGCTGGAGGGTAGGTGCATCCCCATCCTGGAATTTGTGAATCTGGTAATACTCGAAGTCGTCTGGCAGCTGATTTCGGATACTCTCGATCTTTTCCTTAATTTCGATGGCTTTCAGGTCAATTTCATTTCCCTGCTTAAATGTGACAATCACCCCGGCGTTATCCTCACCAGAGTTGGAATTAATACGCTCAACACCACTGATGGTAGCCAGTACTTCCTCGATAGGTCGTGCTATATTTTCATTTACTTCAGCCGGGGTCGAATTCGGATAGGGAAGCTGTACGAAAGCCCCAGGAAAAGTAATATTTGGCATGAACTCGAGCGGTACCAGCCGGGTGGCAATCAACCCTACAACCAACAGGCTCACAAAAACCATGAGTGTAGTTACCGGGCGTCGTATGGATAAGTCGGTAATATGCATGACAGTCTGTTAAGCCGTTTCGGTTTCAGGTTGTGGAGTATATGATTTACGATCAAGGATGTCGTACATCACGGGAATAACCACCAGGGTAAGCAGGGTTGAGAATAAGAGTCCGCCAATTACGGTGATACCCATTGGGGCACGCAGTTCGGCTCCATCTCCAAAACCAATAGCCAGTGGTAAAAGGCCAAGTGTCGTCGTCATGGTGGTCATCAAAATCGGACGCAATCGGGATTTCCCGCCTTCTTTAATGGCTTCCAGCTTTTCAACGCCTTTCATGCGCATCTGGTTAATCAGGTCGATGAGTACAATGGCGTTATTTACCACAATACCGGCCAGAAGTATCAGTCCTATAAATACAACCACGCTAATAGTGGTGCTGGTAATATACAGAGCCAGAATTGCTCCAACTAAAGCCAGCGGAATGGTAAAAAGAATTATAAAAGGGTGGAGCAGTGACTCAAACTGGGAAGCCATCACCAGGTAAACAAGGAAAACAGCCAGCGAAAGTGCAAAAATGAGTGACTGAAATGAATCGGCCATTTCTTCATTTTGCCCGCCAATTTCGGCTAAAATTCCGGGTGGAAGGGTTACTTCTGAAAGAGCTTGCTCTACTTCTTCGGCTGCTTCACCCAGGTCACCGTAGTTCAGGTTGGCGGATACGATGGCTACGCGTTGCTGAGATACCCGCCGGATTTCTCCGGGACCGTTTGCAATCTGAACGTCAGCTATGGCACTAAGTGGAATAGGGCGTTCGCTGTCGGGATTTACAATCAGGCGCTGGATTTCATCGATAGAGGCACGGTCGGCTTCACGGGCACGAACCAAAACATCAATCTTGCGGTCTCTCCACGAATATCGGGTAGCTACATCACCACGGACGTTACTTACAATGCGGTCGGCTACTTCGTGTACCTGCAGTCCAAGCGCTGCGGCACGGTCGCGGTCGAATAAAATCTGGATTTCAGGACTTCCCGTTTCCATCGTGCTTTTTACATCGGCAAAGCGATCATTAGAAGAAAGCTTGCGGGCTACGGCATCACCGGCCAATTTCAGTTTATCTAAATCAAACCCTGAAATTTCAATTTCAATTGGCGTTTTGAAAGAGAAAAGGGAAGGCCGGGAGAATTTATATTGTAATCCTGGTACCTGCTGGAGGGAAGAACGCATCTGATTCATAGCCACTTCTTCATCCATGGAAGAAGAACCCGAAGCAAGCGTAACGCTTAGTTCACCCCAGTTTTCGCCGCCTTGTTCAGGATTGGCATCCATCTGGTTACCGGTTCCGGCTACTGCGAACGTTGTCCGTACATTGTCGAGGTTTTTGGAATTATTTTGAACCGAACGAAGAGCTTTGTCGGTCTCTTCGATAGGAGTGCCGGGAGGAAGCTTAAATTCTACAGCAAACTCACCTTGTGACAGCTGAGGTATTAATTCGATTCCAATCTGAGGAACCAAAGCAAGTGATCCTACAAATGATAGCAGCGCAGCTGAAAGTACCACAAACTTGTGATTCAGTGACCAGCGGAGTAACCCTGAATAAGCATTTTCCGTGGCCTGATAGACTTTATCAAATGCCCAAACAAAGGGAGCGAATAAAGCCTTCGTAATTTTACCGATCCACCGGAAAATAAATTTAATACCTTTGGTAATTGCTGTCGGGATGGTATAGAACAGAAACATTCGTACAGAACGCAAGCCACGGCCGGCTTTGGTTTTAGGCTCTTTCAGATCTAGTGGCTGAGTTTCGGTTTTCTTTCCTCCAATAGAAGAAAGCATTGGAATAAGTGTGATGGCAACAATCAGCGAAGCCAACAAGGAGAAAGTTACCGTCAAAGCCTGATCACGGAATAACTGTCCGGCAATTCCCTGCACAAAAACGAGAGGGAAGAATACAGCAATAGTCGTAAGGGTAGAGGCAATTACAGCCATCCCTACTTCTCCGGCTCCTTCCCGGGCCGATTCTAAAATTCCTTTACCCATTTCCCGATGCCGGGCTATGTTTTCGAGCACCACAATGGAGTTATCCACCAGCATCCCAATACCGAGTGCAATACCTCCCAAAGACATAATATTGAGGGAAATGTCATTGCCATACATCAGGTTAAAAGTGGCAATAATAGACACGGGAATGGAAACAGAAATGATGACGGTGGTCCAGAAATTTCTCAGAAATAAATAAAGCACAAGTACCGCAAGAATACCTCCGATGATACCTGCATTTTTTACTTCATTAACCGCAGAAGCTATAAAGACCGATTGATCGTAAACTTTTTCAAGCTTCATGTTATCTGGCAGAGCTTGCTGAATATCACCCATGCGGGCACCAACAGCTTCAGCTACAGCAACCGTGTTGGCATCGCCTTCTTTGTAGATAGCAATTTCTACGGCCTCAGCTCCATTAAGGCGGGTGATGGCTTCCCGTTCTTTGTAGGCTTGTGTTACGTCGGCTACATCTTTCAGGTAAATGGTATTATCCTGATTTCGGGCAACTACTACATTTCGAATTTGGTCAACGGACTTGAATTCATTTAAGGTACGAACCAGATATTGCTGAGTTCCTTCTTCCAATCGTCCACCGGAAAGATTTACATTTTCCGCACTTAGAATTTGAGTCACATTCTCAATGGGAATATTCAGATAAGACAGGCGCTGCTGATCAATATTAACCTGGATTTCCTCTTCAAGTCCACCACTAATTTTTACCGAGGCTACCCCAAGCGCAGATTCCAGGTTCTTCTTAAGTTGTTCATCGGCCAAAACACGAAGCCCTTTTAACCGGGCAATGGCGTCCGGGCTTTCCAGATCCTGATAGGAAGCATAATCGACATTGGCCTCTTCATCTGCGGGTTGATCACTTTCTCCTTCATTATAATAAAGAGCGTACCGCATTATTGGATCCAGCGTTGGATCGAAGCGTAATGTAACGGGTTTGTCGGCGTCCAGAGGAAGCTGAACGGCATCGAGCTTAGCCATTACATCCAGGTTCGCGATGTTCATATCGGTTCCCCAGGCAAACTCCAGCACTACATCAGACTGACCGGCTCTTGAAATAGAACGTACTTGTTGAACGCCTTTTACGACACCTACGGCTTCTTCAACAGGTTTGGTAATCAGGTTTTCAACTTCAACAGGAGCAGCACCCTCAAACTCGGTACGAATGGTAAGGGTAGGGTAGCTGAGCTCCGGTAATAAGTTTACGTTAAGCCGGGAAAGGGACACCATGCCGAACAGCAGAATCCCCACTGTAAACATAGCGATGGTAACTTTCCGGCGTATAGAAAGGTCAATGATCTTCATAGAAATGCCCGTTTACAGATTGGAGATAACATTTACTTTGGTGCTGTCCTGAAGACTTCCTTGTCCAATGGTAACCACCATTTCGCCGTCTTCCAGTCCTTCAATAACCTCTACATTCACCCCGTTGGTATATCCTGTTTTGATGGCTTTCTTGAAGGCGAGCGAGTCTCTGATTACATAAACACTTTGAGCAAGGTCTTCAGACATAACCGCTGATTTAGGAATCATACGGGTGTTTTCGCGGGTGTCGTATACAATTTTAACACGGCCAAACATCCCGGGTCGCAACATGCCTTTGGTTTCATCCACATACACAGTGACTTTAAAAGTTCCTGTTGAAGCATCAACTACCGGGCTGATACGTTCTACATGTCCGGCAAAGGTTTGGTTTGGAAGGGCATCAACTCTTAATTCAGCGCGCTGGTTCTTTCTGATTTTTGCCATCTCATGTTCAGGCACATGCAGAATAGCCTGGAGAGGATTAAAGTCTGTTACCCGATATACCTGTTGGTCGGTGCCGATCATATTCCCGACTTTCACAAAACGTTCTGAAATCACACCACCAATCGGAGATTTTATAGATGTATGCTCAAGATTCAATTGAGCAAGCTCATAAGCGGCCTTCTGAGACTCATATTCATATTGAGAATTCTGATAGGCTTCAGCGGCAATCAGGTTCTTCTCATACAGCTCCTTATTTCTGTCGAAATCATTTTTGAGCCGGTCAAGAGTGGCTTTGGCACGGGCTGCCTCAATACGGTATTGATCATCCTCAATTTTGGCAATAACCTGCCCCGCTTTAACCTCTTCACCTTCTTCCACATAAATTTCCCGGACAATTCCACGAACCTTTGATACAATAGTAGCTTCTTGTTCTGCTTCGAGAGTGGCGGTGTTGGCATAGTAAGCGGAAATATTACCCCGGCTCACATTACTGACTTCAACCGGGATAACCAGTTTCTCATCTTCACCATTTTGATTTTCTTCGTTTCCATTGTTACAGGCTGTAGTAAAAACAAGAGCTGTAACCATCAAGAAAAGCGGGAGGGAGTAGCGTAAATTTTTCATCTGAGTGTATTAAAACCGTTTTGATTATTTTCGACGGTGTGGCTTACGCCCAGATGAAAGGTTTGTTTCGGATAGAAATATTAATGTGGTCTCAGATATTAGAAAGGAACACTGACAGAAAACTGAAAATGCTGGGTGTTCTGTAATGGATGATCTGTTTCATCTGTAATGAGCCTGGCATAATCAAAAGTGAAATATTTGTAATGGAGTCCAACTCCAATGGTATTATAGTTTCGGTCTCCATTCATAGGATGCTCATAAAAATGGCCAAAGCGAGCACTGATAATTTCAAGAAAGGTGATTTCCAGTCCACTGTGCCGCATAAGCTGATCTTTTAAAGAAAGGGTCACAAATTCCATTCCATTGAAACGGGTATACTCATCCCAGGAATTGAAGATAGCTTCCAATGGTTTCATCGGGCTTCCATCTTCTTTGATACGTGCCATCGTTTTGCTCAAACTCAGATATCCCGACATGCTCAATATGGTCATCGTATTAGGTTTGTCTGTGAAATCGACTTTGAACCCAAGTCCGCCCCGCATGGTGATAGGAAGTGGATCGGCCCGGGATGTGGGCACATATCTGATTGGGTTTCCGATATCTGTAATTGACCACCCAATGGAAGGGGTGAATTCTGCAAAGTCGGTTTGAAATGGATACTCCCCATAAAGACCAAGATCCCATGTTGTTTGGGAAGCTGCTTCAACCTCCTGACCACCGACAGTGGTGCCTGTAACAAGACTGCTTCTTATAAAATTAATGCCTGTCCCTGCGGAAAAGTGGGGAGTAATGTCATATGAAACAGAGATTGTATGTGCTCGTTCATATGGTTGAAATACATCTTCAATATTTCCAGTCTGATCCGTTTGAAACTGATTGCCTAAATCAAAATAAGTGTACTGAAAACCGATAGATAGCTTATCAAATCCGGCAATCAACTGGGGTGTGTAAAATTTTAAATCATCGGCATTAAAGGCTGGTAGCCACTGGGTTCCAAGGCCATCATAGCCGAACTGACTTGAAAATTCAAGGGTATTGGCTTTGCCAAAAGTGGCTGGATTCAGGTGAATGCCATTTCGGAAATTATTCATGGCTACGTTTGATCCTGCAAGTCCGATGCTTCGGGCATCGTTATTAACTTGAAGAAAAGGTACAGCCGTTACAGCAACCTGGGCTAACACATTAAAATGACTGAAATACAGAAGTAAAATAAAAAATAGGCTAAACTTCATACCGTTTTTCCTGACTTAATAATTAGATCTGAGACAGCACAAAAATCACGCTGAATACAATAATGAATACAATGAACAAGCCCATACAACCTTTTTTCTCAGATTCAATAATCGGGGTTTTATCTTTATAAAGGTCAAATACCACACCATTCATGCCAAACCCAAATTGAATAGAACATTCAACATCTTTACCATCTTCCCGGATAGAGAACCTATGCTCGGCCCCTAATAGAGAATAGATGGAAGAGACTACTTCTCCATTCACTTTTATTGTTTCTTTCCCGAGGAATGAATTGAAGAGCTCGATCTTATTATCCCCAAGGTGAACAGTCGTGTATTTCATTGTGATGTACCCGTTTGTTTTGCGATGAAAATTCAGCTTTAGGCCTAAGGTACTAATTTATTGAGTTATTGAACGGGTGTTTTTAAGGAGTATGGTAACAAGCTCGGGAAGAAATAATTAAGCTTATGAAGAGTAAAGCACTAAACCCAACCCATACCATGAGTGTGTCAGCTTTCGTAAGCTGCAATCACTTTATCCATTATGGCATTCGTTTCGGGATTTACAATCATTCGTTCAGGTTTTTCTTCAAACCAATTGAGTGTTTCTCTGATACCTTCACTGAAAGGAATGGTGGCATTATAATCGGGCACCAGTGATTTGATTTTTGAGTTATCAAAAATGGCACAATGGGATTTATCGCCCAGTAAGCCATCTTTTTTCTCGTGATAAATTTTACCGATAAACTCGGACGAAATGTGAACAGCATTTAGTTCGACCCCAGCGGCATCAGCAACGGTTTGATAAATTTGGTTCCAGGTAAGCACTTCATCCGAAGTGATATGCACCGCTTGTCCAAGGGCTCTTTGGTTTCCCAGAAGTCCCACAAATCCTTTCGCAAAATCACGGGAGTGGGTTAACGTCCAAAGCGAGGTACCATCCCCATGAATAATTACTTTCTTTCCTTTTTTCATCCGGTCAATGATGGTGTACTCAGAGCTTCCGCCAATGGCGACAGGGATAATGGTATCATAGGTATGGGATGGGCGGACGATGGTGATTGGAAATCCGTTTTTCCGGTAGGCATCATTCAATACATCTTCACAAGCTATTTTATCGCGCGAATATTGCCAGAATGGATTCACAATCGGAGTAGACTCTGTAATAACCGGTAGAGTAGGAGGCTTTTGGTACACAGAGGCTGAACTGATAAAGATGTATTGCTTGGTTTTGCCGGCTAATAGCTTCAAATCATTTTCGATGTGCTCAGGAGAGAAAGCAATCCAGTTTACGACGACATCCCAGCTGTGGTCTTTCAGGGCTTTATTGGCTTCCGCAAAATTGTAGATGTCGGCCGTGATGGTTTTGGCTCCGGGAATTTCGCCTTCTGTTTTTCCCCGGTTCAGCAAATACAAATCCACGCCTTTCGATAAAGCTAGTTTACTTACAGAAGTGCTGATGTTTCCGGTTCCGCCGATGAAGAGTATTTTCATAGATTATAATTGTTGAAGTAATTTTCGCTAAAGTAATTAATTTCGGGAAGCTTGTTGAGCTAAATTCCAGCTAAATCCAATTTGCGGAGTTAAGGTTACATGCCGGAGTCTATAATCATTTAAACTCCTGTCGTCTGCATCATCAATAAGGTATTCTGTCCACCGGGCAGTCAGATTTACGAAGATAGCTCCCTTTCCATTTTCAAATTCTTTGAGCATAGATTGAATTTTACTAGTTAATCCAATACCAAATCTAAACAGATGTTCATTTTTTTTGGTAGTGCCATCTTGAAGAAAGAGCTTTCGATATTGACCTGAAATATTCAAACCAGTCATCAATTCAACCCTTTCATTCAGGCGGTGAATGTACAATGCTTCAACAGGTATAGTTTGGTACCTGAGGTTAAATTTATATGGAATATAATAGCCTCCGGGTTTGGTGTTATAAGGACGAACTATTGAGTTACCCCAGGAATATCCGACCGAAACTTCCATTGGAAGTCCCATTATATTACTTCTGGTAGATATAGTACTTCCAAAAATGTATGTGATTTTAGATGCTGCCCCGAAAGAAATTACATCGTTAGAGTTGCTGATGTGATAACCAGGAAATAACGCAATACTGAAAGGCTGTTGAGCAAAACTTTGCTGGAGGTTCAAATTGAAAAGAAAAAATGTTAAGAATAGTACAGATCGCATGCTGTTAGCTATAAATTAAAGATGTGGTAGCTATGATCTGACTATATGTTTTCCTCCATGTAATTGATTTCTCTTAATCTCTTTTAAAATGAATTATAATGCAAATAAATTTTCGGGGAATGAAAGATCTTCCATTTATCAAACAAAAAAAGCCACAAACCATCTTTCAGATTTGTGGCTTAGGGAGGGGAAACTCAGTATATCATCCCAGGAAATTCGCTCCTATATCAGGCACTACTACTTCCGTTTCGGTGATGTCTTCCAGTATTTCTTTGAATTCTTCCGGATCTGCTTCAATAGGAGGCCAGGTATTGTAGTGGATAGGCACCGCCATTTTGGCTTCGATCAATTCTACAGCATAGGCTGCTTCTTCAGGTCCCATTGTGAAGTGATCACCAATTGGGGCCAGAACTACATGAGGCCGGTAAAGCTGTCCATAGAGTTCGAGATCAGCGAAAATATTGGTATCACCCATATGGTAAATACAGATGTCATCTTCGAATGAAAGTACAAGTCCGCCGGGGTCACCTGCATATTTTCCTTTGTAGGAAGAACTGTGATTGGCAGAAACCAGTGTCACGGAAAAATCATCAAAGTCTACGGTTCCGCCTTTATTAAAGCCAATGGCCTGATCTTCCGGCAAACCTTCTTCCTGTAAAAGTCCCATCAGCTCCAGAATACCCACAACTTTGGCTCCGGTATTCTTGGCAATTTCAACCGTATCGCCTACGTGGTCTTCGTGTCCATGCGTAAGTAAAATATAATCGGCTTCTTTTACTTCTTTGAGTTCTTCCGGGGTGGAGGGATTATTCTTCAGAAAAGGATCGATATAAATAATCTTTCCACTTTGGCTCTCCAGCTTAAAGGCAGAATGCCCCAGCCAGTGTGCTTTAACTTGTGTATTCATGATCTCCTTATTTAGTTAAGTTAAATCTGTTATCGTAAACTACTTAGGTAAATGAAAACCAGACAAAAATGATTCGTTGTTTCTCAAATTGATCTCAATCAGTATTTCATGAGCTAATTTCAATGCTGAAATACTTGTATATTTAGTGTAATAAAAAAAGGACAGATGAGCATTTTTAGTTTAATCGGCAATTTATTTGGTTCTGAAGATCAACAGAAGCCAGGTTTTAAATGGAATGAACTTAATTCTGAAGAAGAGCTGTCAGGTATTCTGCAGACCTCAAATAGAAAAACTCAGGTGATCTATAAACACAGCTCAAGATGTGCTACCTGCTACTTTGCTCAGAAAAACGTGGAATCTATTTCAACTGAAAAGCAAAACCAGGCGGACTATTATATTGTAGATGTGATTGGCCAGCGGCCACTTTCAATGCATATAGCCGATGAGCTTGGAATCCGGCATGAATCTCCCCAGTTATTTGTGATAAAAGAAGGAAAAGTGACGTGGCATGGCTCGCATAACCAGATAATTGCGGATACAGTATCTGAGTTAGTATAAAACAAAAGTAATTTTTTAAACTTAGTTATGCGCAAAAAAGCGCTGTTGTAAGAAACCAGAGAATATGAAGAATACAATCATCTGGATTTGTGGAATTCTAATAGGAGGTCTGGCAGGCTATGGAGTAGGACTTACACAGTCCTCGGGCTTATATTTTTGGGTTGGGGTAGGTATCATTTTAGGCAGTACCTTAGCAGTCACTTATAATATTCACCGTGAGGAAGATGATGAATTGTTAGACGATTTAGAGGCACAAGAAATCGCTGATGTTGCAGGCGAGAATAAATCCCGGCAATCATCTAATCAGAAAACAGCTTCTTAATATTCTTCTCAAAATCAGGCTCAACAATACCTTTCTCGGTTATGAAACCGGTAATATACTTATTTGGGGTGACGTCGAAAGCCGGATTATAAGCATCCGTTTTTTTCGGGGTGATGGGAGTTTTGGCTAAATGCGTTACCTCCTCCGGTTCCCGTTCTTCAATCTCAATTTCGTCTCCGGTTTCGGTTTCCAGGTCAAATGTTGAAAGCGGAAGGGCCACATAGAATGGCACTTCATTTTCTTTAGCCAAAACAGCGAGGGGATAGGTTCCGATTTTATTGGCGGTATCACCGTTGGCGGTCACGCGGTCAGCCCCAACTATAACCATATCCACTTTACCTTGTCTCATCAGCGAACCTGCCATAGAATCGGTGATCATGTGGAAGGGAATTTCCGCTTGCTTTAGCTCCCATGCGGTAAGTCTAGCTCCCTGCAAGAGGGGGCGGGTTTCATCAACCCAAACATGAATATCCTTATCGTCATCATCGGCATGCAGAATAACAGAGAAGGCGGTTCCATAGGCTCCGGTTGCCAAACCACCGGTGTTGCAATGTGTGAGGATATTCCAGCCTTTCTTAACTAATTTTGCTCCGTTTTCACCTATCTTCCGGCACACTCGTTTATCCTCATCATGAATGGTTTTGGCCGTTTTAAGGATGATTTCTTTAATCTCCTCCAGGTCTTTATTCTTGTTGGCATATACCGTTTGATTGATCCGCTCCAGTGCCCAGCTTAGGTTAACGGCTGTTGGACGGGACGATTTCAAATACTCAATCCAGCGGTTAAGCTCTACATTAAAACTGGTGAAGTTCTTTGATTCCAAATCCCTCACGCCAAGATATAAACCATAAGCTCCGGCAATGCCAATGGCTGGTGCTCCACGTACTTTTAACTTTTTGATGGCATCCCAAACCTGCCCGATGGTATTTACATCAGAATAGATTTCTCGCAGAGGAAGCTGCGTTTGATCTAAGATTACTAAGTGATCGTCTTGCCAGGTAATTGATTGGTAGTTTTGTTGCATTACTTATCTTGGCTTTTTAAATGGAACGCGGATGAACTCGATTGAGCTGATCTTCGCTGTTCAAATTGTACTTAAGATTTGTATGAAAATATTTTTCGTTTGAATTCGGGTTTCTTTCCAAAATTAAAAAGAAGTCCGACTTCAATATTAGTCGCTCTTAGGTAATTGATTAACTGAAATTCATGTTCTTGCAATAGTTTTCTGGATACTTTCAGTTCTAAAATAACCTTCTCTTCTACTAAAACATCAGCAAAGAAAGTACCAACTTTTTGATTCCTATATTGTACTTCAATAGGTACTTGATTTACTACATTCAACCCTTGTCTTTTTAACTCAATCAGTAGAGCATTCTCATATACACTTTCCAAAAAACCATAACCCAGTTTGTTGTAAACCAGGTAGAAAGACTCAATAATTTTTTCAGTTAATTCTTCATGAAGCATAAAGGCATTCTGTGATTAATACTTCTGAATATATAAAAACACCAACATCACATCATAAATTTCAGGCATTTAACTTAAATCCGTGAAATTCTGCCTTATCTGTTTTATCAGCGTTCCATCGTAAAAAATTAATACCCGGAGGCCCAGCCATCTCCACGGGGATCTACGCCGGCACTTAAGTTGCCGTTTTGCTCAACAAAAATATTATGGGCACGACCCACATTCGGGATTTCAAATATCTTATGACCTTTTTCTTCAAGCAGCCTTTTAGTATCAGGGCTCAATCCAAACTGTCCGGGCATCAATACATCAGGTAACCACTGATGGTGAAAACGAGCTGCTGAAGTTGCCTGTTGAGCTCTCATTCCGAATACGGCACGATTCAAAAAGCTTTGTAAGGTAGCTGTGATGATTCTGGGTCCACCAGCTGCTCCTAAAATCATATTCACTTTCCCATCTTTGGTTACGATAGTGGGTGACATACTACTCAGCATCCTTTTGCCGGGTTCTATCGCATTAGCTTCGGCACCAATCAGTCCATACGCATTGGGTTCCCCGGGTTGGGCTGAAAAATCATCCATTTCATTATTGAGCAAAAACCCAGCTCCATTTACGGAAACGTGGCTTCCAAAAGAGCCATTTAAAGTAGTAGTTACTGCCACCGCATTTCCATCTTTATCCATAATAGAAAAGTGTGTGGTTTCCATAGACTCTGCGTAACCTTGAATACTTCCATGGGATAAAGAGGATGAAGGAGTCACGGAATCCATTGTAAAGCTATTCATTCTCCCATTATTATAACTTTCACTGATCATTTCTTCTATGGGAATATCCACAAAGTCAGGATCTCCAAGATAATAGGAGCGATCGGCGAATGCCCGGCGCATGGCTTCTGCAAGTACATGTACATAATCGGCGGAATTATGTCCCATTTCTGCCAAAGGATAATCGTCAATCATTTCCAGAATCTGGGCGATTGCTATGCTACCGCTGCTGGGTGGGTGCATGATGTGTAGTTTATATCCCAGGTACTCAGCTACAATCGGTTCCCTCCATTTGCTATCATAATTGCGGAGATCGCGGTACGTAATAAGGCCACGATATCGCTCCATCTCGTTTACGATCGCATCGGCAACCGGACCAGAATAAAAACCTTCTCTGCCAAAGCGGGAAATGCGTTCCAGTGTTTCAGCTAAATCTTTCTGTATAAATAAATCCCCTTCCTCAAATAAAGTAGAATCTCCGGTTGTGAAGTATTTAGCTGAAGCCTGGTATTTTAGAAATGTCTCTTTGCGATTGTTGAGATCCTGAGCTTGCGAATATGAGAGTTGGTATCCTTCTCTTGCAAGTTTGATAGCTGGCTGAATAACCACATCCAGGGGCATGCGACCATATCGCTCTAAAGCCTTAATCATTCCGTCAACGGTTCCAGGGACGCCCACAGCCAAAATACCTTCCCAGCTTAAATCAGACTTAAATTCACCATTTCGCACATACATATTGCGAGTAGCTTGTTGAGGGGCTTTTTCTCTGAAATCCAGGGCTGCTGTTTCACCATTTGCAAGATGTACAACCATAAACCCGCCACCTCCAATATTACCTGCTCTTGGTAAGGTTACCGCCAAGGCAAACTGAACGGCAACTGCAGCATCAACTGCATTCCCTCCTTTCTGTAATATCTCTTTTCCTATTTCTGAGGCATATTTGTCAGCTGTAACGACCAGGCCGTTTTCATAGGTCTTTGAATTGAGAACCTGAGCCGATAAGGATTGAGAAGTGAATACGAAGGTGAGTGTGAGGAGAAGCAAACGTATGATATTGGTCATGTATCAGATCTTTATTTTTGAAATTTTACTTAAAATAAAAGAACTCAGGTTTAAAGCTGAACGAAAAGAATGTAAATTTATTAATGGCTTTATGCTCTGGGATAAATTTAATTGTAAAGCTGATGCCAAATTGAGAAAGGTTACTTTACATCTTTAAGGTACAACGATCGATTGTAGAGGAAAAGCAGCTGTGAACCATCCGAAGAGAACCTATGATCGCGGGCAATGTTTGTCTCATCGGAATTATCTACAACCTGTTTTGTCGCTTCACCCTTGATAATATCATACACCCAAAGTGTCCATTGATAACCGCCGTCGCAGCTATAAAGGCTTGCTTCGAGACAGGTACGTTCCCAAAAAGCAAGCCGGGTATTATCATCCGACCAGCGAAAAGGTCCTTCAATGGTTTTTTCGGGTCCGCCTGAAGTTTCCCAAAGCTTTTCTTCTTGGGAGTCGGGATAGTGGTTAAGCCAAAGCGAAATCCGGGCGTTATTGTCATAATCCCGTTTCATGTAGAGGATCCGGATTCCGTTTAAATCCCAAAGGGGAGGATAGAGCGGCAGGTGGGTAAACGGGTTGCCGGAAAGCTGCCAGGTATCATTGATCATTCCATCCAAAGAGACAAAAGCAAGCTGGTAAATATCCTCTTCTTCGGTATGCACCGTTTCATCCAGCTGGTAAACCAACACTTCTGAACGGTTGGGTGATAAAGTTTCGGGAATGCCTTCAGCAAGCTGTGTACTGTCTCCGGTGGCTTGGTCATACAGATAGGTAGAAAGAACAGAAGATTGTGGATGTAACTGAACAAATAAAAATTGATTTGACGATACAGGAATGACCGGACTTCCGCCAGAAACCTGAATTTCAAGATCGGAGACTCTTTCCGGGGTTCCTCCGTTAATGTGGACTTTGAAAACAGGGGCTAAGCAACCTGACAGGCATTCCGTCGGGAGGTAATAAATTGTCTCAGAATCAGGTTCATAAGCAGCATAATATCCGGTCTGATTATCTGCATTAGTTGCATTGCCATCCGGAACGGAAATTCGATACAGGCCATGACCGCCATACCAGAAAGCCGTTCCATCTTCCGGCCAAAGAAGGGTGCCGTAATAGGTGTTGTGAGAAACCGGGAAAGTGTAGAAAGGAGATTCCAGCCCAAATTCTTTTACAGTACCGGGGCCGGCCGGATCTTTTTTGCAGCCTGTAAAGAAGAACAGTCCGCAAAGAAATACCATAAAACTTCTTGAAAACACCATTTATAACTCACTTGATTAATTAAGGGTGAGTCAGGTAATCAGAACTAATAAAAATATAATCAGACCGAAATTTATTACCTATAATTAAAAAAAGGTTATTGTGCTAAGTTTCTCTTTCTGTTATCAAGTAAAAAAACATCATGCCCTGGGGTGAAATTCCTTATGTACCTGGTGCAAAAATGATCGATCGATATGGGTATAGATTTCAGTGGTGAGGATGGAGGAATGTCCCAGCATTTCTTGCACGGCTCTTAAATCGGCACCGCCTTCCAGCAGGTGTGTAGCAAATGAGTGACGAAAAATGTGCGGATATACGTTCTTTTTGATTTCAGCTTTTTTGGCTGCTTTTTGAACGATATTCCAAATGCTCATTCGGGAGAGAGCACTTCCCCGAACACTAAGAAAGACTTTATTTTTGGCTTTATGAGCTTTTTCGGGATTGAAGAATTGCTTGCGTACATGCTCTGTGTAGTGAGAAATAGCATCCTGTGCAATTTCGCCTACCGGAACCAGTCGTTCCTTATTCCCTTTTCCAATCACGCGGATAAATCCAATTTCGAAAATGAGCCGGTCTTGTTCGAGCCCGGTGAGTTCACTTACCCGCATTCCGGTTCCATAAAGAGTCTCCAGAATGGCTTTATCCCGGATGCCGGTCGGGGTAGTGAGGTCGGGAGTTTCGAGGATGGCCTCGATTTCATCCCGGTCTAATACTTCCGGAAGCTTAGATGCTTTTTTGGGTAATTCAACCAGTTCGGCTGGGTTAGCTTTGGTAATTCCTTCTACAACAGCAAATTCATGAAAACCGCGAATGCTGGAAATATTCCGGGCAAGAGAACTGGCGGAGAGCAACTCCTCATCCACCAGGAAATTCAAAAAGTCCTCGATATGAGAAAGAGTTACTCCGGCCAGATCATTGATTTTTTTCTCGGAGGTGAGATATCGAAAATATCGCTCAAGATCGTTCTTGTAGGAGACTACGGAGTTTTCAGTTAACCCTTTTTCAAGCTTTACAAACTGCAGATATAAATCCAGCTCCTGCTTGAACGCCACGGTTATTCACTGGTTTTTTCTTGTTCTTCTTCCGGTTGTTCTGAGCCGTTTTCAGAACCTGCCCGTTGAGCTTCAGCTTCTTTTTCTTTGGCCTTTTCTTCCTTGTCCCGTTCTTTATCTTCGGGATATTCAACACGGCTATGGTAAACACCAACCAAAATATTCAGGAAGGTTTCTTTAATCACCTGAAGATGGCGGAATGTAAGCGGACAGTGACTGAGCTGACCTTCTGCCACACGATCATCAACCATGCGGTTTACCAGATTTTCCAGTTTGCTGTAAGTAGGGTTTTTCATGGCTCGTGAAGCGGCCTCAATCCCGTCAGCCAGCAACAAAATCCCGGTTTCTTTGGAAGAGGGAAGAGGGCCTTCATAACGGAACTGTTCTTCCTGCAACATGCTTTTCATGCTTTCATCTTCTTTGGCTTTTTCGAAGAAGTAGCGAATAACTGAGGTTCCATGATGCGTTTTGATAAAGTCGATGATAATCTCAGGAAGGTCTTCTTCTTCGGCCATTTTCACGCCTTCACTTACATGGGCTTTAATGACCATAGCGCTCATCTGAGGCTTTAATTTATCATGTTCATTTGCGCCTTTTGTCTGGTTTTCAACAAAATATTCTGGCTTCACCATTTTTCCGATATCATGGTAAAGGGCTCCTACGCGGCACAACAAAGAATTTGCCCCAATAGCTGAAGCAGCTGCTTCTGAAAGGTTAGCTACCTGCAAACTATGATGGAATGTACCCGGCGCTTTGTTCATTAGCTCCTTGAGGATCGGTTGATTGGTATCCCCAAGTTCGATGAGAGTAAAGTCGGTAGTAACACCAAATAGTTTTTCAAAAAGCAGGATAATCGGGTAGGTAAATAAAATGAATACCGAGCTAATGGCAATGTACATAAGGTCGGAAGCAAACATTTCCCAGCCGCTGAGGGTAGCAATGTTGAACGAGCCAACAACAAGGATATAGGTTATAAACACGATTCCGGGAGTGGTAAAGAAAAACTGAGATCGGTCTTTAATATCCCGAACCGAAAAAACACCTAAACTACAGGCAGCAAAAGTGGCAACGACAAATTCAAAGCTGTTTCCATTTACCAATCCCAATAAAGTGGCAAGGGTGATAGAGGAAACCAGACCGACCCTGGAGTCAAAAATAATGGTCAATATGATTGGAGCTATCGCTATTGGAATGATATAAGGATCTGCTATATCGAGATAATTGACGAGACCAGACCCAAACGAAACGAGCCCCATAGTGAGGAATACCAATAGAAAGAGCGCGTTATCAGAGGTGATGTTTCTTCTGTATAAGTAGATATACATGAAGAAGACGAACGTAACCGCTATTATAATAATTAGCTGTCCGGCAAAACGGACCCATTTCTCAATATTGGTTGCATTCTCGGAACGGGCTTCCGCCAAACTTCGGAGAATATTGGCTCGCTCGGGAGTTACCAGATCCCCGCGGCGTACGATTACCTGTCCTTGCGCAATGGCCCCTTTAGTTTCCGAAATAGTAGATAGCGCCTCTTCAAGCCGGGCCTGAGTGTCTTCTTCGCTGTATTTATAATTTGGGATAATCACTTTGTTATACAGCTCCATGGCCAGCCTCATCCGTTGTTCATCAAAAACACGATTCAGCTGAAATTGCATAAATTCGTTGGCTTCCCTTAGATCACGAACCCTGGCCAAATCAATAGATTGCTCCGTGCTTTCAAGGGTATTCCGCACGGTGATTTTATCAGTATCAAGATTACTTTTATTCCTGTTAATCACTCCCTGATTCATGAGCTGATCGATCAATTGTTCCAGCTGTAGTTTTATGGAAACACCTACAAATCGATTGGGAGGGAGATTTTGGCTTTGTACCTGTTCATAGCTGTTAAAAAGAATTTGCCATGAAGGTTCGGTAAGCTCAACCTCAGTTATATTTAGTTCGCGGGCAAAGCGCACGCTGTCATCGTAAACAGAAGGCATTTCATTAGCCTCGGCGATCTGCCAATCAGCATAGGCCTCCAGAACGGGCTGCACATCCCGGTAAATAGAATCCAGCCGGGCCTGAATGGTAATGGGAACACTTGTATCTACCCTGAAAATGGGGGCCGTCTTTTCACGGATTCCTTCCCGTTCTTGTTCAAGTTCATTCGCTGTTTTATTGAGTGCGAAGGTAAAAGGAGCTGTTAAATCAGGATTTCTCCATGGCTGCCCGGGAGTGTAATTCAGCCCAGAGTTAACCGGGTTTTGAGGAAGTGAAAAGGCACTTATGGCAATAAAAAAAATAAGAATCGCTATCCGGATATATGGATTGCGTTTCAGCGAGTATTTTTCCTGTTCTTTTTTCTTTTTCTCGCCTATAAGAGGGGTAAGCTCTTTTTTCTTCTGGCCTAATCCGATTTTTTCAAGAAAGCTCATTAATATGATTATATGAGGATTTACTTAGAAGTATACCAAGCATCCGACAATTTACAAATCTTTTTGCAGTTTACTGAGGCCAGATATTCTTTGAATGTGAACAGTAACTGGATCAGATTTAAATTTTGACTTTAGCCATAGTAAGCCCAACCTTCTGTCAATCGTCAATCGTCAATCGTCAATCCACTGAATGTCTTTTAGAACCAAGAAAAGTCTGGGTCAGCATTTTTTAACTGATAACACCATCATCTTCAAAATCATAGATGCCATTGTTGCAGGGAAGAGCGACCGGGTTATTGAAATTGGTCCCGGAACCGGAGCGTTAACCAAGTGGCTGCTTTCCGGGTGTGATGATGTGCATGCGGTTGAAATTGACCAACGGGCTGTAAAAGTATTGGAGGAGAAATTCGAGAATCTCACAGTTCACCAAAACGATATTTTGAAAATAAAGTGGAATGATATTGTTGATCCTGATAAGAAGAATATCGTTGTCGGTAACCTGCCTTACTATATCACATCACCTATTCTGTTTGACTTACTTGAACATCGCCAGCTTTTCACAGAAGCCACATTAATGATGCAAAAAGAGGTAGCCGAACGATTGGTAGCCGATCCTTCTTCCAAGCAATATGGAATTTTGAGTGTACAAACACAGCTTTTCTGTTCCCCGGAATTATTATTTGATGTACCGGCTCATTCATTTACTCCTCCGCCTAAAGTCACAAGCTCTGTTGTTAAACTGAAATTTGATAAAGAGCCGCTTACAGTTTCGGATGAAAAAATAAAAGAAGTAGTACGTACGGCTTTTAACCAGCGCCGCAAAAAACTCAGTAATTCCCTTCAGCCTGTTTTGGGTGATTACCTTCCCGAAGGGTTCAATTTTGATGACCGAGCCGAGCATTGGGCACCCGAAACTTATGCAAAGTTGGCAGAGCACCTCCAGCAGACTGACAAGTTATCTTAACTACGGAACCCTTCCTTCCCTAAAAGTGCTTTAAGTGGTCAATTAAGTCTGCTATTGCATTTTTAAATTGATTTGGTACGGAACTTGCATACCCGTTATCGAAACAATGAAAGGGCATTGCCCGCAAAAAAACTTTAAACCATAAACTAAAAACTAACAGGAGTCATAAAAATGGCTAAGATTCAACCTTTAGGCGACCGCGTGTTGGTACAGGCAGAACCTGCCGAAGAGAAAACCAGCTCCGGTATTATCATTCCAGATACGGCTAAAGAAAAACCGCAGCAAGGAACTGTGAAAGCGGTTGGTGCCGGGAAAGTGGAAAACGGCAATAAAATTGCAATGACCGTTAAAGAAGGCGACAAAGTCATATACGGAAAATATGCTGGGGATCAAGTAACACTTGATGGTGAAGACTATTTGATTATGCCAGAATCTCAGATTATGGGAATTATTAAGTAACCCACCTTTTTAAAGAATTAAATCATAAACTTAAAATTATAGATAATTATGTCTGCTAAGTTAGTTCACTACGATATAGAAGCTCGCGACGCACTAAAGAAAGGCGTTGACAAGCTTGCCAATGCTGTTAAAGTTACGCTTGGCCCTCGTGGACGCAATGTTGTTATAGAAAAATCATTCGGTTCACCGACGGTAACCAAAGATGGTGTTACTGTTGCAAAAGAAATCGAGCTGTCCGACAAAGTTCAAAATATGGGCGCTCAAATGGTGAAGGAAGTTGCTTCTCGTACCAGTGATAATGCTGGTGACGGCACTACAACGGCAACTGTGCTTGCGCAAGCTATTCTAAGCGAAGGTCTGAAAAATGTAACTGCTGGTGCAAATCCAATGGACCTGAAATCAGGAATTGAAAAAGCAGTTAAAGCCATTGTTGAAGATCTCAAGAAAATGAGTCGTGATATTGACGACCGTAAAGAGATTGCTCAGATTGGTACTATTTCTGCCAACAACGATGAAACCATTGGTAATTTGATTGCCGATGCAATGGAAAAAGTTGGCAAAGACGGTGTAATCACTGTTGAAGAAGCCAAAGGAACTGAAACCTATCTCGAGACTGTAGAAGGTATGCAGTTTGACCGCGGATACCTTTCTCCTTATTTCGTGACTGATTCTGAGAAGATGATCACTGAAATGGAAGATCCTTACATCCTGATCTTTGACAAGAAGATTTCTGCGATGAAAGATCTGCTTCCAATTCTTGAGAAAGTAGTACAAGGCGGAAATCCACTGCTTATCATCGCTGAAGATATTGAAGGCGAAGCATTAGCTACCTTGGTAGTTAACAAGCTACGTGGTTCTCTGAAGATTGCAGCCGTTAAGGCTCCTGGATTTGGCGACCGCCGTAAGCAAATGCTTGAAGATATCGCCATTCTTACCGGCGGTACCGTGATTTCTGAAGAACGCGGTTACAAGCTGGAAAATGCTACTCTTGACTACCTCGGTAAAGCTTCCCGTATCACTATCGATAAAGACAATACTACTATTGTTGATGGTAACGGTAAAGACACCGACATTCAGGCTCGTGTAAATCAGATTAAGACTCAGATTGAGAACACTACTTCTGATTACGACCGTGAGAAATTGCAGGAACGTCTTGCTAAATTAGCAGGCGGTGTTGCTGTTCTTTACATCGGTGCTGCTTCTGAAGTTGAAATGAAAGAGAAGAAAGCACGAGTAGAGGATGCTTTACATGCAACACGTGCTGCTGTTGAAGAAGGTATTGTACCTGGCGGTGGCGTAGCGTTGCTGAGAACTATCGCTGCTCTTGACAAAATTAAAGGAGCCAATGACGATGAAAATGTTGGTGTCCAAATTATCCGAAGAGCGCTTGAAGCTCCGCTTCGCACCATTGCAAATAATGCCGGTGCTGAAGGAGCTATAGTAGTACAGAAAGTACTGGATGGCAAAGGAGCTTTTGGTTACAATGCCCGTACCGAAGTGTACGAAGACCTCATTAAGTCCGGTGTAATTGATCCTACCAAAGTAACAAGAACAGCACTGCAAAATGCTGCTTCTGTATCAGGATTGATGCTCACCACCGAAGCTGTTATTTCTGAGAAGCCTTCTAAAGGCGACGACGATGACAACGGCGGAGGCGGCATGCCAGGTGGCATGGGCGGCGGAATGCCAGGAATGGGAGGCATGGGCGGAATGATGTAAACCATCATCCCTCATAAATCTCTGACAAGATTTAGAAACCCTGCACATTTTGTTGTGCGGGGTTTTTTATTGCTTAACGGTTTCACTATAATCTCCTGTCTTACAGTCAATTAATCCAATTGCTATGAAACCAGTCGTCAGAAATATTCTTGCTCTAATTACCGGATTGGTGGTTGGGGGATTTGTTAATATGGGAATTATCATGATCAGCAGTTCTATTATCCCTCCACCGGCAGGGGCAGATGTGACTACCATGGAAGGACTGCAGGAGTCCATGCATCTTTTCAAACCCATCAATTTTTTGATGCCATTTCTGGCTCATGCTCTTGGCACTTTGGTTGGGGCGTTATTAACGGCGCTAATCGCAACATCATCTCAAAAGAAATGGGCACTGGGTGTTGGGGCATTCTTTTTGATAGGAGGAATTGCAAATGTGGCTGTGTTACCGTCACCACTTTGGTTTAACGCTGTAGATCTGTTGGGAGCATATATCCCAATGGCTTATCTGGGGGCTGTGTTAGCTGCAAAATTTCAAAGCAAAGATTCATGAAAATATCGGGTGAGTTTGAAGTAAAGCTGAATCCAATCGAGGCTTATGCTAAAGGAGCAGAAGGTATTTCATTGAACCGTATGTCGATTGACAAAACGTTTGAAGGGGAACTGAATGCTACCAGTAAAGGAGAGATGTTGAGTGCGATGACTCCCGTCAAGGGATCAGCAGGATATGTAGCCATCGAGCAGGTAACAGGAACTTTATCAGGGAAGAAAGGGAGTTTTGTGTTGCAGCACTTTGGGATTATGAATAAAGGAGATCAAAAGTTGATTTTAGAAGTAGTTCCTGATTCCGGAACAGATGAACTGGAGGGGTTGTCGGGAAAGATGGCTATCAACATTGAGGACGGAAAACACTTCTACGAGTTTAAATATGAACTCTGAAAGAGTTCTCCATTCGATGTAAATTATTCAGCGTCTGTGGAAGGTTTTTTATGATCTTTACCTTTAATAAGAAATCCAAGTATCAGACCTGATATCAAACCAATAACTCCGGTTAAAAATAAGAGAACCACCAGCGACATGTCCGTTGAAAACCATAGAAAATGGGCTTCAACAGAAGCCGTATTTTGTATGATTATCAATATCAGAATAAGACATAATACCGCTACGAGTGTGAGTTTTAATTTCTTCATTATATATCACCAATTTCGTGGGTTAATTTGAACAGTAATCGGGTAAATCTATTGCATACAAAGCATTATGATTTAATTTAGCCGGAAAAACTACAACTGCAAATGAATATGGCTAGTTAAGGAAATAAAAAGAAATTACTTGAGGAAGGCGATGATGTAGGTTAAATATTTTACTACTTCTGATATTTATCACTTAACCCGACTCCTTGTTTAATCATCGGGATGATTTTATCCAGTCGTCGCTGTTTGGTGGCCTCTTGTTTAGCTTCAGAAATATACTGAGCGTATTCCCGCTTCCTGCCCGGAGTTAGCTCCTCGAACTGTGTTTTTAACTCTTCATCATTTTCAAAAGCAGTTGCAAGCAGGGGAGGTATTTTTGCTTCTCTGCTGGTATTGATTTTAACTTCTTTACCGGCTCTCTGATTCTCAATAGCCTGATGCAGAAACTCAGTAATAATCTTGTCGTCCAATTCTTCAAAAGAGGTATATCGAAGCTGGCGCATAGCTTTGGTCTTGCCTTCCTGGGCATTATGAAGGTGTCCCTCGGGATCATCCAGCAAAGCACCATTAAAGAACCAAAGACCGAAATGCTCTTTGAAAGCTCCGATACCCACAACATTCTTTCCATCCAAAGAATAGGTTGGCTGTCCCCATTTGATATCTGATTCAAGTTCAGTTTTGGAGATGAGCTTATGCAGATGGTTCAGGCTTTCTGTCCACTGCGAATGCTTTGAAATGTATTCTTTGACAGATTTTAGTTTTGTCATTTAAAAGGACCTATTTCTTGCATAGATACAAAAGTAACTTTCAGCAGATGATTAAGCAATAAAAAAGCCCGTCAGTAAATTACTGACGGGCTTTAGATTTTAAATTACTCGAAATAATTAAACCTTCATAGCATCCTCGATCAGCTTATTCTGCTCAGCTTCGTGAATCTTCTTCTGACCCGCAGCTGGAGAAGCGGAAGCCTGACGGCCTGCATAACTGAGTTTTTGCCCATCTTGTAAGAGCTCCATAAATCGTGGAGCTACAAAGTTCCAGGCACCCATATTTTTAGGTTCTTCCTGACACCATACAATGTCTTTTACATTGGTGAAGTCTTTGAGTTGATCCATAATCTCGTCATCAGCAAATGGATAGAATTGCTCAAGCCGGGCAATAGCTACGTTTTCGATTTCGTTCTCTTGCCGATATTTGAGAAGGTCGTAATACACTTTACCGGAGCAGATTACAAGACGCTTGAGGTTTTTAGGATCGGTGAAGTCTTTATCTACGATGAAAGGCTGGAATTTTCCATCAGCCAGTTCATCTCTGCTGGATGTTGCCATTGGGTGACGCAACAAACTCTTGGGTGTCATCAGTATAGCCGGACGCTTGTGCTCCTGGAGGGCTTGCCGGCGCAGCATATGATAATATTGAGCCGGAGTTGTTAGATTCATCACCTGCATATTGTCTTCTGCACAAAGTTGCAGGAAACGCTCCAGTCGGGCTGATGAGTGCTCCGGCCCCTGACCTTCATATCCATGGGGGAGGTTCATTACTAAGGCTGTTTTTTGTCCCCATTTCGCTTCACTTGAAGAAATGAATTGGTCTATAATGACCTGAGCTCCATTAGCAAAATCACCAAACTGAGCTTCCCAGATCACCAGGGCATCCAGTTTTTCAGCACTGTATCCAAATTCAAAACCGAGAGCTGCAAATTCACTTAACAAACTGTTATGAACATGAAATCTGGCTTGATCTTCAGTAAGGTTGTTTAGCGGCGTGAACTTTTGATTAGTCTCTGTTCCGTGCAGTACAGCATGGCGGTGAGAGAAAGTTCCCCGCTCTACATCCTGCCCGGTAAGGCGGATGGTAGTTCCTGTTTTCAGCAGTGAGCCAAAAGCCAGGAGCTCGGCAAAACCCCAATCTATTTTCTTTTCGTTATTGTTAACGATTTCTGCTCTTTTAGCCAGTTGTTTGAGCAACTTGGGATTGGCGTCAAAGTCTTTAGGTACCGTATTTAACTTAACGGCAATTTCCTTGAGATCTTCAGCAGGATAGGTGGTATCCGGATAAGCTTTCCATTTATCCTGAGGAGTTTCAGTACGATCTATCAGGTTTTCTGTAATCTCAAGATTTGGAGCTTTTTTAGCATCCTCGAAAGCTTCCTGCAACAGTTGATCAAATTCATCAAAAATCTGCTGGGTTTCCTCTTTGGTGAGCTCCCCGTTTTTAACCAGGTGTTCGGTGTAAAGATCGCGAACCGGCGCATGGTCGTTAATCTCTTTGTACATGCCCGGTTGTGTGAAAGCAGGTTCATCGCCTTCATTATGTCCGTGTTTACGATAACCGATGAGGTCAATAATAACATCCTTGCCAAATTTTTGACGATAGTCCAGTGCCATTTTCATCGCATGAACAGCTGCTTCCGGCGTATCTCCATTCACATGGAAGATAGGAGCAAGTATCATCTTAGCAAGGTCGGAAGCATATTCAGTGGATCGCCCGTCTTTTGGCAGGGTAGTGAACCCGATTTGGTTATTGATGATTATGTGCATTGTGCCACCGGTTTTATAACCTTCCAGCTGCGACATATTCAGAGTTTCTGCTACAACCCCTTGTCCTGCAAATGCGGCATCTCCGTGCATGAGTACAGGAACTACGCGTTTGGCAGGATCTTCTTTTTCGTGATGATCCTGCATGGCACGAACAGCACCCTCAACTACCGGATTTACAGCTTCAAGGTGTGAAGGGTTTGGCATGAGCTGAAGATCAATCTCAGCTCCATTAGCAGCTTTATGAACTCCTCTGGCACCAAGGTGATATTTTACGTCACCGGAGCCCTGAATAGAGTCGGGGTCAATGTTTCCTTCAAACTCTGCAAATACCCGGTGATAAGGTTTGTTCATGATGTTTACGAGCATATTTAAACGTCCGCGGTGAGCCATACCCATAAACATTTTCTCAATTCCATGTTCACCAGCTCGTTCAAGCATGAAGTGAATCATAGGGATGAGCGTGTCGGCTCCTTCCAGAGAAAATCTCTTGTGCCCGATGTATTTCTTATGCAGAAACTCTTCAAAGGCCATCGCCTGATTCAGCTTATGCAGAATTTCACGCTTGTCATTTTTCTCAAGCTGGGCATTGTTGCCGGTAGATTCCATGGACTCACGAAGCCACTTACGCTCTTCAAGATCCAGCAAGTGCATATATTCAACACCAATATTTCCACAATAGGTATCACGGAGCAGACTGATGATCTCGCGAAGTGTAGCCCGCTCTTTCCCTCCAAGTCCTCCGCAGTAGAACTCACGGTCGAGATCCCATAGTGAAAGTCCGTAGTAATCCAGATCCAATTCCGGGTTTTTACCCGGCTCTTTTTGAAGTGGATCAAGATCAGCAAGAACATGTCCGCGCATACGATACATGTTAATCAATCTCCAAACGCCGACGACACGGCTGTCATGCTCAAGTGTTGGAGAACCACCGCCAAATGGACCAGAATAAGTGTCCTCACCATAAGGAAGAGGTTCATAGGGGATATCCAGATCCGCAAAAATCTGCTCATAAAAATCTTCCTGTCCGCTGAGCAAATCATCCATTTTCTTCAGAAACATGCCGGACTCAGCTCCCTGAATAACGCGGTGGTCATAAGTAGAAGTAACCGTCATCACTTTACTTACACCAAGCTGATTCAGTACATCTTTTGACATCGCACGATATTCAGCAGGATAGTCAATAGCACCGGTAGCAATAATAGCTCCCTGGGTTTTCATCAGGCGGGGAACGGAAGAAACCGTTCCTATAGTACCAGGATTTGTAATACTAATGGTGGTATTCTGGAAGTCTTCAATTTGGAGGTTCCCGTTTCGGGCTTTGTCAATGAGTTCCGCGTAAGCATGCAAAAACTCTTTGAAGTTCATTTTATCTACGCCCTTAATGTTTGGAACCACCAGGTTACGTGAACCGTCTTTACTTTGAAGGTCAACAGCCACACCCAGGTTCACAGAATCAGGCACTACACGATAGTGGTTATCGTCTTTATACAGGTAAGAGCTGTTTAAATTTGGAAAATCTTTAAGCGCCCTGATAATTGCCCAGGCAATAAAGTGAGTGAAGGAAGCTTTGGGTTCATTTCGTCTTAATAAATGGCGGTTGATAATGCTGCGGTCTTCCACCATCATTTTTACAGGAAGCACCCGAAGAGAAGTTGCCGTAGGTACTTCCAGACTTTCGTCCATATTCTCTACGATCTTTGTGGCCACGCCCTTTATTTTCTCAAGAGTGGCATTTTTAGGAGCTTCTACTTCTTTTTTAGACTCCTTTTTGTTTTTAGAGGGAGCTTGCTTTGCTTCAGCTGCATCAGCACCATTCGAAGATACGGTTGTAGTTGATTCTGAAGGTTGTAATTCTTCAGGCTCGGTAGCGTCTACCGGTTTACCCTCAAGTTCATCAAAATATCTTTTCCAATGGGCAGGAACCGATTCCGGTTCATTTTTATATTGATCGTATAGTTCTTCTACAAGCGCAGAGTTAGGGCCAAATACGGCTTCAAGTGATTTCAATGGTGATTAACCTCTACAGGGTTTTGGCAGCGATTTAAATAGGTAATGAAAATTCAGCTCTAAAGATTCAGATTTTGAATATTTAGCATGTATTTAACTAACCCGAAAATTAAGGATTACATTCTTAAAAAACGACATTTTCTGAAAGCTCTAAGTTAAAAATACGCAAAGGGTAAAAAGAAAACTTTACGGCCAGTGGTATTGTACTTTTCCATTAGCTACATTCGAAGTAATTATTGGAAGGAATAAATACGAGTTAAACAGAGAGCACATTTAAGATAGGTGTATTGGCTAATTTAAGTTGGGGCCTTACAGGTACATCCGATTAAACGTTGCCTTGAGGAAATACTACATTGAAGTTTAGTCATAAAGACCTTGCCTTAGAGATAAATGAATGGCTTATTCATTCTAAGAGTACGTACTTGGTTGTAACAAATACCAAGGGAGATATTGTTTTTGCAAACCAGCACTATAAAAATAGCTTTTTACACGCACCGGAAAGTTTTACGGCCCTGAATTTTAAAGATACGCTCCATCCAACTGACGTTGAGTCTATCTCTGAAGGGATGGTGGTCTGTTCGAATGAAAATTTTAAAGGGCCATTGCAAATAATAAATCGCAATAGAGTAAAGAATACCAACCGATACAAAAGCGTAAAGTGGGAATGCACAAAAACTAAAAATTCCAGCCAGAAAAAGAATCTGATCATCCATATTGGGCACGATCTGGTTGCTGTGGAAAAAGAAAAAACGGCTAATGATTTTTCTGATAAAACACTAAATACATTAATTGATGATTTGCAGCTTGGGGTAGTAATTCAGGATGTTGATTCAAGCATTTTATTATCCAATACTAAAGCAGAAGAATTGCTGGGTGTCACCAAAAATGACTTGTATGGTCGTTCGGTTTATGATGAGAAATGGGACATAATAAAAATAGACGGCTCAAAATTTCCAGGTGATGAACTTCCTGCGGCCATCGCCATTGCTACAAAAAAGGAAGTGCGGGATGTAATTATGGGTGTATACAACCCGAAAGAACAACAATATCACTGGTTTCAGGTAGATTCAAACCCAGACCTCGATGAAGAGGGAAACCTTGAGCGTGTTGTTACTACCTTTATTGATATTACCAAGAGAATCGAGTTTGAAAGGGAGATTAATGATCAGCAGACAATCCTTAAAGATGCTCTTCGGGAAAAGACGACCTTGCTTTCAGAAATCCATCATCGTGTAAAGAATAATCTGGCGATTGTTTCCGGATTACTTGAGTTGCAAAGCATGGAAACAGATAGTGAATTGAAGCTGCCTCTTCAGCGGAGTATTAACCGGATTCATTCCATTGCTATGGTTCATGAACTGATGTATCAGACTGAAAAACTGTCGTCAGTCAATATCAAGAATTACCTAGATCAGTTGATACCGGCTATTCATCGAACCATGCAAATGAAAACAGATGTAGAGATAAATCTCGATCTGGAAGACTATGAGGTGAATATTAATCAGGCGATCCCGCTCGGATTACTAATGAACGAGCTATTGACCAATTCATTTAAGTATGCCTTCCTTAAAATTTTTGATGGTCGCATAGATATATCAATGAAGAGTGATAAAAATCACCTGGAATTTACCTACCAGGATAATGGCCCGGGTTTTAGGGGTGATAATACTTTCCATAATTCAAAAAGCCTGGGATTGAATCTTATTCAAGCCCAACTTGACCAGCTTCATGCAGATTATGATGTGGTTACAAAGGGAAGATTTAAGTTGAGATTCAAATTTGAGATCTCCGAAAGAGGCCCACATTCAAATATCTAGGCGCTAAAGTTCGATTTAAATATTGAATTTCAGTAAGAAGAACACGGATGTTTTCCCATTAATAATATTCTGACTTTAGTTCGAAAGATGTCTTTAATTCGCTTTCGGCAACCCCTATATTCAAGCTCGTAAAATCAAACTGGCGAAAGACTCAAAAGATTAAGGAATGAGCGAGAATTCATCGAAGAAAAAAACAGGGGCGGAAAATATAAACTGGGATCTTTCTGACCTTTATTCATCAAACGAAGACCCACAACTTGCCAAAGACAAAAAGCAGGTGGTTGAACATGCTGGAGCTTTTGGTAAAAAATATCGGGGTAAGATAGCTGAACTAAATGCCTCTGATTTCAAGAAAATGCTGGATGAATATGAGAAAATTCTGGACCTATCCGGTAAAATTGGATCTTTTGCGTATCTGCAGTGGTCAACAGATACCACCAACACAGCTTACGGAAAGCTGGTAGCTGAATCGAATGAACTTTCATCTGAGGTAAGCCAAAAGCTGGTTTTTCTGGATGTAGAATGGCTACAGGTTCCTGATGAAGAAGCCCAAAAATTGATTGAGAGCGAAGAGCTTAGTAAATACAAACACTACCTGGAGAGTTCTCGCCGATATAAAGAGCATGTGCTGGAAGAAGGTCAGGAAAAGATTATGTCAGCCAAATCCGTTACCGGGCGAAGTGCCTGGGTTCGTTTTTTTGATGAAACACTGGGTTCTGCCAAATTCGAACTGGATGGGGAGGAACTTAGCGAACAGGAAGTACTGAGTAAGCTGCATGAAAGCGACCGGGATTTAAGAATTCGTGCTCATAAATCATTGACAGATAAATTCAATGATCTGAGCCGTCAGCTCACTTTTGTTTTTAATACCGTATTAGCTGATAAATCAACCAACGATAAACTTCGAAGGTACGATAGTTGGATTGACTCCAGGAACCTGTCCAATCAAACGGACAAAGAGACGGTTGAGGCTCTTGTCGAGTCAGTGACTTCGAAATATGAGCTGGTGCAACGCTACTATAAGCTAAAGCGTGAGCTGCTTGGTCTTGATGAGATGAAAGATTATGACCGATATGCTCCGATCCTGGAAAATGAAGCTAAGATCAGCTGGAATTCAGCCAAAGAAATGGTATTGGACTCTTACAGTAAGTTTCACCCACAGATGGGAGAGATTACAGAAGAGTTTTTTGAGAAGAGCTGGATTGATGCGGCTATTAAGCCGGGCAAACGAGGTGGTGCGTATTCGGCAAGTACAGTTCCTTCGGCTCACCCTTATGTATTCATGAATTTTGATGGGAAAATCCGGGACGTTCAGACACTGGCTCATGAACTGGGACATGGTGTACATCAGTACTTATCACGCCAGCAGGGAGTTTTGCAATCTTCAACACCGCTAACCACGGCAGAGACCGCCTCCGTTTTTGGCGAAATGCTGGTGTTCCAAAAACTGATGAAAGAACTGGATGATCCAAAAGAAAAGCTGGCTCTGCTGATTGGAAAAATTGATGATACCATTGCTACGGTATTTCGTCAGATTTCGATGAACCGTTTTGAACATGCCATGCATACGGCTCGACGAGAAGAAGGTGAGTTAACCAAAGAACGCTTTTCTGAATTATGGATGGAGCAGCAGAAGGCACTTTATGGAGATGCTGTTACCCTTACTGATGAGTATAGCATTTGGTGGAGCTATATTCCGCATTTCCTGCATACCCCGGGCTATGTATATGCTTATGCTTTCGGGGAATTGCTGGTATTGGCTTTATATGAAGAATACACACAGCGTCCGGAGGGTTTCCCGGACCGATATCTGAAATTGTTGAGTGCAGGAGGTTCAGAATGGCCACATGATTTGGTGGCTAAAATGGGATTGGACATAACTCAACCTGATTTTTGGAATAAAGGCCTTGCTTCGTTTGAACGCATGGTAGAAGAAGCTGAGGAAATGGCAAAAGAGCTCGCTAATTAAATTCCCCGAAATTTCATACACTCCAATAGCTTAATACACTTTTAAAATATCAAGAATGTCTTTAGACCGACAAGAAAAAGCCTTACGGGAATACAAGCAGATCCTTCAGGATTTAGTGCATTTACTTCGAACTTCAACAAAAGTACAACTCTCTTATTTGTGCTGGGTGAACCGGGCTCGTAAACAATTTGTGTGGGAAACCAACAGTACCGGGCTTCCCAATGTAATGTTTCAGGATCGGGTAGCATTTGAAAACCATTTCCTGAATAAGTTTAAGGATACCGACGAGATTATTCAGTTAGTGGTGGGAGAGGATATCGAGAAAGCCAAACTGATTCATTATTTCGATTTTGTGCAGGCTAAACACATTTTGATTGTTCCTTTTATAAATAAAGGAGAAACAGTTGCGCTTACCGTGCTTGAAAGTGAGCAAGAACTGGATCAGGAAGCTATTCAGGACCGCATTATGGCATATAATAATGCCTTGGTGAATGTGCTTGATACTTACCTCGAAGTAGTCGACTTGCATGAACATCAACAGGAGTGGGAAGATTACGAGGAATCTCTGAATAAGCTGGATTATAGAGGTCACCGTGTAGAAATTTTTGCAAAAATGATGGAAGAGATGCAGAAAAACCTCTCTAATGGAGGGGCTGTGCTTTTGGCTCCCGGTATGGAATCATGGAATGTGATTCTAAGAACTCAAAACTCCAAGAATCCCCCAAAACTGGGACTTCAGCTGGAAGAAAAAAGCGTAGCCTACGAAGCACTTGAAAAAGGGGAGCCTATTTTCACGATGCATTTCAATAATAACCCAAGACGTATTACTTCGTCTGAAAAAAGAACCGAAGGAGCTACTTACGCCATCCCTGTAATGATCCATGACCGCAGACAAGGTGTTGTGGTTTGTTATGATAACGATCCACTTACGTTTAAGGAATCGACAAAGCATAAACTCTCAAATTTAGTTCGGGTTGCTGCTTTGAGCGTGCAGTCTTCAGTCAAGAAGTCAGGGATGGTTCAGGAAATTTTAACCCAGAATTTTGGTGCTTTTACTCCTGAGTTATGGGAGATTGCTCTTAATAATGAGTTGGAAAAACTGAAAAAAGGCACATCAGAAAATACTTGGTTGGGGCTGGTGGCTCCGGATGATGTATCCGCACTCCGAACAAAATTCAGGCTGGAAGATCTGCAAAAAATTCAAACCGATTTTGTATCCGTTTTAAATCCATCCCGATATGGAATTCCTGGATTTGTAGGTTACAACTCTGATTATGTATACGCGATTTTGATTCAAAGTGATGATGAGGAAGCCGTTTCTTTCTGGATGGAAAAGATGAAATCAAAGCTGGAAGCAGGCATGAATCTTTCTATTGGAGGGACCATGCGCCCTCAGTTCAAGGTTGGATATACCAAGCTTACCGAACAATCAGCAAACGCTTATCAGGTTATGGAAAAAGCGAAGAAAGCATTGTCAAAAGTCATGAATGACAAGGAAGCAGAGTTGGTGGAAGCATAATGGGAAATGCCTATATCATTGTTGTAGATGGACTCGGAGTGGGGGCGCAGGAAGATGCCGGTCAATACGGTGATGCTGAGATGAATACACTGGGTCATGTGTCAGAAAAAACAGGGGTTAAGCTACCTAATCTTCAAAAAATGGGCATTGGAAATATCATTCCTCTGGCTTCGGTTCCTGAAAATAAAAGCCCGCTTGCAGCCTTTGGAAAGCTAAGAGAAGTTTCTGCCGGTAAAGATTCAACCACAGGTCATTGGGAGATAGCTGGTATTCAGCTTGAAAACCCTTTTCCAACTTATCCGAATGGATTTCCACAAACTGTTATCGACGACTTTTGCAAGGGAATTGGAGTAGAGAAAGCACTTTGCAATAAACCCTATTCAGGGACAGATGTCATTCGGGATTATGGCGAAGAGCACCTTAAAACCGGTCACCCTATTGTTTATACTTCAGCCGACAGCGTATTCCAGGTTGCTTGCCATGAAGATGTTGTGCCGGTAAAGAAATTGTATGAATGGTGTGATTTTGCGCGCAATGAAGTTTGCATCGGGGAGCACGAAGTAGGGCGGGTCATTGCCCGCCCATTCACCGGAAAGCCTGGGAATTTTGAACGAATTTCAGATAAACGCCATGATTACTCATCCGTTCCACCAGAGAATAACCTGGTACAAAAATTGTATGATTCTGGCATAAAAACTTATTCGATTGGCAAAGTCGCTGATTTATTTGCCGGAAAAGGATTTACCCAATACCGTCCGACTAAAAGCAATGCGGAGGGTATTTCCCAGCTATTGAGCTTGATGTCGGCTCAAATGGATAACTGCTTTGTGTTTGTGAATTTGATTGATACCGATCAGCTTTTCGGCCATCGTTTAGATCCCGAAGGATATGCTGGAAGTCTGGAAGAATTTGACCGCGCCATTCCTGCCATCGTTTCAAAAATAAGAGAAGGAGATTTGCTCATTATTACCGGTGATCATGGAAATGATCCATGTTCAGATAGTACCGACCATTCCCGGGAATTTGTGCCGTTGCTTGTTTTTCCAAAAGGGAGAGCAAAGAAGGAAAACCTCGGAACCGGAGCTGCTTTCTCCAATATTGCCTGCAGTGTAGCGGAGTTTTTTAGGGTTGAGAATGACTTCCCGGGCAAATCGTTTCTATCTAATAATTAGAGGTTGATAATCCTGTTGCTCAAATTTAATATTCAGCAAGAATTTCGTATATTAGTCAATTGTAAAATTCATTAAGTCGCAGACGCAATATTTAAGCTTTTCACGCGTGATTACACAAAGCTTATTCATAATATCATCTGCGCATTAGCGTACGCAAACATTCATTAAACGGTATTTACAGTGGCAAAAAGTTCTGGAATCTCTACCCGTGAGTCAGAGTCATTAGATCGGTATCTGCACGAAATTGGAAAAGAGAAACTTATTACCCCGGATGACGAAGTCCGGCTAGCCAAAGAAATTCAAAAAGGAAGTCAGAGAGCACTCGAAGATCTTACCAAAGCTAACCTTCGATTTGTGGTTTCTGTTGCTAAACAATATCAGAACCAGGGGCTTTCTCTGGGTGATTTGATTAACGAAGGAAACCTCGGTTTGATCAAAGCAGCAAAACGTTTTGATGAGACCCGTGGATTCAAGTTCATTTCATATGCTGTTTGGTGGATTCGTCAGTCTATTTTACAGGCACTGGCTGAGCAATCACGTATTGTTCGCCTTCCATTAAACCGTGTTGGGGCTCTCAACAAAATTGGTAAAGAGCTCTCTAAATTAGAGCAGGAATATGAGCGTGTTCCCTCAGCCCATGAGCTTGCTGAAAGCCTTGAGATGAGCGTTGGGGAAGTAGCTGATACTTTGAAAATTTCCGGTCGTCACTTATCGATGGATGCACCATTTGCACAGGGCGAAGACAACCGCCTGTTAGACGTTCTGGAAAATGAAGAGATTCCAAATCCCGATTTTGATTTGATGGGAGAATCTCTGAAAGTGGAAATTGAACGCGCACTATCAAAACTTACAACCCGTGAAGCTGAAGTTATTCGTCTATATTTTGGAATAGGCCGGGAACATTCACTTACGCTGGAAGAAATTGGAGAAAGATTTGACCTTACTCGTGAGCGAGTACGACAGATTAAAGAAAAAGCACTCCGTAAGCTACGACATCATAACCGAAGTGCTGCCTTGAGAGCCTATCTCGGATAATATTCGGGTAGTTTTATTCGTGAGATATAAGTCCCATACATTATTAATGTGTGGGACTTTTTTTATATCAGAGGATTTCTGTCCTACTAATCTCCACTTGTTTGCGTTACATTTAAAGTGATGAAAAGATTACTTCTCATATTTTATATAAGCATTGGCTTAACCCAATTTCTGGAAGCGCAACGCTACCCATTCCGAACTTTTTCTATAGAAGAAGGACTAAGCGAATCGGTAGTCTACGATTTAACTCAGGATGACGAGGGCTACATATGGCTTGCAACCGGATATGGGCTAAACCGTTTTGACGGTATTCGGTTTCAAAATTATTTCGAAGAGCATGGACTCAATAGCAGTCGTATTCGATCTTTGTTCAAGGATAGTGGGGGCAAGATTTGGATTGGTTCTGAAGCTGGCGTAAATTTTTGGGAGGCCGATAGTATCCATTCAGTTCCCGTACTCTCTTCTCTGCAAAATATGACGGTCATAAGCATTTATGAAGACAATCTGGGTGATTTTTGGTTTGGAACAGATGGAAATGGTGTTTGGCAATATTCAGAGGGAGAGTTACTAACCCAGTATTCTACTTCTAATGGTTTGGTAGACAATCGTGTCCGTGCGATAGCAGAGCGAGGTAATGGGGAACTTTGGTTTGCGACCCGAGAGGGTGTCACTATTTTGAGAGATGGTAATTTTGTTAATATTACTGAAGAAGAAGGATTGCCAAATCAGCGCATACGTGACCTTAAAGTAGATGGAGATAATAATGTTTGGATTGGTACACGAGGGGGACTTATAAAGTATGATGGAGATAACTTTACACTTTTAGAAACCAAAGATGGCTTAGTAAATAATCTCGTTCAAACATTGACGATTACCGATGATGGAGATGTTTGGGTTGGGACTGAGGAAGGAGCTAGTTACTACGATGGAAATCAATTTCAGAACTATACAGTAGAGTCGGGACTCTCAACTGAAATGATATACTCATCTTTGTTGGATCTGGAAGGGAATATTTGGTTTGGTTCATATGGTGGAGGTGTAAACTTATTTTTGGGAAATTATTTCGCCAACTACGATATAGAACAGGGCTTGCCTAATAAACTAGTTACATCTTTCTCAGAAGATGGATATGGAAGGTTTTGGATAGCGACCTATGGAGGAGGAATTACAGCTCTTGCAAATGGTACTTTCAATGATTACGAAGTTAATAGTAAGCTGCCTGATAATCAGGTATACACGCTCTTTACAGATTCTAGAGGCAGAATGTGGATAGGAATGGGTGAAGGGTTGGCGTATATAGAAGGTACGCGTGTTAAGGTTTTCAGTGACCAGGAATTTCCTTACCCAAAGGTTCGGAATATTATGGAAGCATCTGATGGAACATATTGGATCAGTACTTATGATGATGGCATTATTAGATTCCAGGATGGTACATTCAACCAAATTACAACAGAAGATGGTTTGGCAAGCAACCGCGTCCTGATTTCCATTGAAGGAGATGATGGTTCAATTTGGATTGCCACTTATGGTGGCATTACTCGCTTTAAAGAAGGGGAGTTTCAAAGTTTTGCTATACAGGAAGGCCTGCCTAATAATGCAGTAATGAACCTTCTTAAAGATGATAATGGCAGAATATGGGCTTCTACTTTTGGTGGTATTGCATGGTTTGATGGATTAAAATTTCAGAGCATTACTCAGGATGAAGGCCTTCCCGACAGGGTTTGTTACTTTATACACCAGAATGAGAATGGGTTGTATTGGATTGGCACAACCAACGGAGTGGTCAGGTTTGATGCGGATATATATTTTGGTGAAGGACAAGATGATCAAAGACAAGCATTTAAAGTTCTTAATAAAGAACAAGGCCTTATTGCTGATGAGTTAAATCTGGGTGCAGTTTACGAGGATGAAGAAGGGTACTTATGGTTTGGTACAGTGGAAGGACTCAGCCGGTTCAATCCAAGAACTTATAAAGGAAATCAGGTGCCGCCCAAGGTACATATTGTTGGGGTGAATGTATCCGGTAGAGAGTATCAGCCTGATGAACGTTTCTTGCTATCTCATGAAGAAAACAATATTGAATTTCAGTATTCGGGCATCAATTTTACTGCTCCCAACCAAATTTTATACGAATATAAATTAAATGGGATTGATGCAGGTTGGCAACAAACTTCTGCTCGTTCAGTAAAATATCCGTCTTTGCCTCCGGGAGAATATACGTTTCAGGTACATGCCAGAAATATAAACGGCGCATGGAGTCCTGATATCGAGAAAGTTAAATTTACAATTGCGGCTCCCTTTTGGATGCAATGGTGGTTCTGGATACTTGTTCTCGCAATTGTAGTCGGAATCATATTTCTTTTTTATAACTACTACCGGGCGCGTAAAATGGTAGATATAGAAAGAATGAGAGTTCGCATTGCCAGTGACCTTCATGATGATGTTGGAGCTAGTTTGACAGAGATTGCCCTTCAGTCTGATTTTTTGCAAGCAGGAGATGCTGACACCGAGTTTAAAAAGTCGCTTGAACAAATAGGAAAGCAATGCCGGAAAATTGTATCTAGTCTGGATGATATAGTTTGGTCGATAGATGCCCGAAATGACACCCTTGGAGACTTAACAGACCGTATGCAGGATTACATACTTCATACACTCGAGTCGAAAAATATGGAAGTGAATTATGATTTCGATAATCTCAAAATGGATAATAAACTTCCTGTTTCTGTTAAAGAAAATGTGTATTTAATTTTTAAAGAGGCTGTTAATAATATCGCCAAGTATTCAAATGGAGACCGTGTGAATATTGAGATGGAAAACAGGAACGGCTATTTTGAATTTATTATAGCCGATAACGGAACTTCAGGAAAAGGAACCAAGAAAACAGGACATGGCTTGCGTAACATGGATATGCGAGCGAAAAGAATTGGCGCAGATATTACTATTAACACGGAGGATGGGTTCTCAATTAAAGTTGAGGGAAAATTAAATACTAACTAAGGACTAGAGTAGAATCATGGCTGTTGTAGGAATTGTGGAAGACAACAAGAAAATCAGGGATTTAATACAGCGCTATCTGGATATGCAAAAGGAAATGCAGTGTCCGGTAGCGGTAGACTCTGTCGAGGAAATGCTGGAGTACCTTGAAGAGCACCAAAAGCCGGACGTAATGCTGATGGACATTCAGCTTCCCGGAATGTCTGGGATAAAAGGGATGGAGATTATTAAGTCGAAATACCCGGAAATAGAAATTATTATGCTTACAGTTTATCACGATTCACATAAAATATTTGATTCTTTGAAGGCCGGTGCTTCTGGTTATTTACTTAAGCACACTTCACTTCCAGATATCAAGGAATCAATAGAGAACTTATTGAAGGGTGGTGCTCCAATGTCGCCACAGATAGCCCGAAAGGTGATTTCTCATTTTAATGAAGAAGCCCCAAAGAAAAATGAAGACAGTATGCTCACTAACCGGGAGCAGGATATAGTGAATGGTTTGGTAGATGGACTCAGCTATAAAATGATCGCAGATCGTTTTGATATATCTATAGACACAGTTCGCGCACATATCCGGAATATTTATAAAAAACTCCATGTTAACTCAAAGGCAGAAGTGATTGCCAAATCGCTGCGCGGTGAAATCTAGCCTTTAACATTATCATGTGATAAAATTTTAGAAAAAAATGTTCCATATTAGATATGTAAATTAAAATGAAGTCTTGAAAAGGTGTCCATCATGAAATTTCAAAAAGCAACAAACCGGTTTTTTCTATTCCTTTTGCCTTTCCTGTTTACAGGTTGCTACACTCAATTTCAGACGTTTGATAAATTCCCAATAGAGGGTGATCGATACGCTGATTACTACTCCTGGGATGGATTTGAGGAAGGAAAATCAACGGATATCGATAATAGTGGTACTTCATATTATATAAATGAGGAAGAGGAATACCTTGATGAAGAATTAGCACTCGAAGAAGATGGCATTTACTACATCGACTACGAAACCGAGCAATGGTATAAAGATCATTTTGCAACGGGTGTTAATTATTCCAATCCGGAGAAAATGTATTGGATTGGCTATGGAGATGGATATCATGATGCAACAGATGACCTTAGACCTGATTATTGGGATAGTGCTTGGTTTTATAATAATTGGTATAGCTCTAATATTATCCATAGAAACCAATTCCGTACATGGTATCGTTTTAATTATGGAAGTTATTCCTATTTCAATGTATGGTTAGCTTATAACGATTATCCTTATTCATTTAATGGTTTTCGTTCTTCACGATATTCAAGACTTGGTTATCCAATGTATGGATATGCAGGGTTTGGTTTCGGGCACAGCTTTTACAGATATCCAGGCTATCACCCTTATTACGGCATGTGGGATTGGTATGGATACCCTTCTTACTATGGAAGTACTATCATCGTGTATAATAATTACCACAAGTCAAAAAAATATAGTCGTAATGCTGATATATATCGTAAAGGACCCCGTGGATCTGGGTTAAGTAATTCGGGTGATTATAGGACAAGATCAGGAAGAGGTTTAACTAATAATACCAGAGGAAATGGACTTACAAGGTCAAGAGGCATCAATTCAGGCGTCCGTGTAAGAAGTTCTGGCTCATCAACCAACCGGGGTACATCAGTGGGGCGCAGCAGCGGAACTCGCACAAGAGGTTCTTCAGTTGGTAAAAGTCGTTCTGGTTCCAGTAACAATAATGGCCGAAGCAGAGGAAGCGGGTCTTCCGTAGGTAAAGATCGGGGTAGTAAGAGCAATGGAAGCAGTGGGACCAAATCAAGATCCAGAGGTAATAATGATTCCGCACTAAGCAGCACCTCAGTTAGAACCATCGATATTTCTGACTACAATGGCAGGTCATACACTATTCCCGCTCGTAAAGTTCGTACTAGTGGGTTAAATAGATCTTCTTCATCAAGATCAGCATTTCGAGACTTTTTTAGCCGCTCCATTTTCAATACAACGTCTTCTGATTTTAATTTACGCAGCCGAATTAATACCAGTAGCTCCAGAAGTACGAACAGAGGCAGTTTCTCTAACAGTTCATCAAGGAAAAGTTCAGGAGCAAAAGTTACAAGAAGTTCATCTTCCAGTCGATCTTCAGGTACCCGAAGTCGTGGTTCATCAAGTAGTTCAAAGAAAAAAAGCCGGGGCGGAAACTAAGTCACCAGTTTTAATCAACCCAAAATTATTATTAAATAATCTATGAAGAGGATTCAATTCTTTCTCTTATTACCCTTGCTATTGATTTCATCCAAAATAAATGCGCAGGATGGAAATACACAGGTGTCATATTCAAATTTAGCCTTACAGTTTAGTGCTCAGGATTTTAATGGTGATGCGGCCACAGGTTTTTTTCCATCAGTCGCTTCCCAAAATGGTTATGGAAGTTTTGCAGATAATCCCGCAAGTATAGCTTTAGTTAAGGATGGATATGTAAGCTTTAGCCTGTTCAATAATAGCTTAGAATATGAAAATACTTATCTCGGAAATACGATAACTACAGAGGATGAAAATACCAGGCTCGGGAATCTGGGTTTTATATATAAAATTCCAACCGAACAGGGTAGTTTTGTGATGGGTGCTGGTTACAATAAGCTAAATAACCAAAGAGGTTTATACCGGGTTGGTGGGCGAAATTCAGAAAGTACGATTACAGATGAATTTCGGGAACCATCCAGTGACTATTACGACATTGCTTTTGATACCTACGCGACAGATTGGGGTGATGTTGATTCGACTTACCTGGAATCGATATTCAGAATCGGTTTTGAGGATTATCCCGGCATAACTCAGGATGCTGAAATTACACATACCACAAACATAGGAGAGTACTCATTCTTTTTTGGCACTGAGTTTCAAAAAGACCTTTTTGTGGGTATCTCTGCAGGGCTAACTTCCGGGAATTATACCTATCGGCGAGATTTTTTAGAGCTCGATGATCAGAATGACTACAATTATAATTTTATCCCATCAGATGTTTCGGAGGAAGGGACTGACATCAACAGCATTTTAACCCATGATGAAATTGATGCAGAGATAGTTGGCTTTACACTAAGATCTGGGATCATTTATAAGGTCAATCCAAAAGTGAATGTTGGGGTTAGCTATTTATTACCATCTACATTGGTAGTCAGAGAAAGCTATTACTCCTCAATAAGAACAGAATTGGATGATGGCTCTACCCCTTTTCAGGCAGATTTTGCCAGTGGCCAGGATTATGAATACCGAATTGAAAAACCCGGAGAGCTGAAAGCGGGTATTGCCCTGAACAACATTGGAAAGTTTAATTTTTCAGTGTCAGGTGAAATGATTGATTACTCTAATTTAAAGCTAGACTTAATTTCAGGTAATGACCTGGATTTTGACGAGGAAGTTTCACTGAGAGATAATGAAGAAGCTCTTGAAAACTTTATGGAGTCTTCCTACCAAAGAGTTCTCAATCTTAAAGCCGGTCTGAGTTTTGCCATTAATGATGGTGTTGACTTGAAAGCCGGTTACGGATATCTGCCTGCCAAGAGTAAGGTGTATGAAGCAGATAGAAATGTAATTTCTGCTGGTTTTTCTGCTAAAGTAACTGAAAGTATTGTTATTGATGTAAGTGGGCAATATTCATTTTGGAACGACCGTTCAACTCTGTACAACTATTTTGACTACTCCGACAATGTTGCCCGATCAGAAGTCATAGATCATGAAGTGAATACGTTAAAAATATTGGCTGGAGTTAGACTGCTGTTTTAAGAAGATTTGAATCCCCAATAAAACCTCCGTAGTTAGTTAGAAAAAGGTCTCGTGATTGAGGCCTTTTTTTATGTTATCACAACCAGTCTTTTTTTCTAAAATAAAAGACCATTCCTATGGTTGCTGCAATCATGAGACCCCATACCGTTGGATAAGCCCACTTCCATCCAAGTTCAGGCATATATTCAAAGTTCATTCCATAGATTCCGGCAATGAATGTCAGCGGAATGAATATAGTAGCGATGATTGTCAGTACTTTCATTACCTCATTCATTTTATTACTGACTTGTGACATATACATGTCAAGCATACCCATCACCATATCCCGATAGTTTTCAATACCATCTATGATTTGAACAAGGTGATCATAAACATCCCTGAAGAAGATTTTATTTTCCTCGTGAACAAGATGTGATTCTTCTCTAAGCAGTGAATTCAGACTATCCCGCATAGGCCAAACAGATCTTCTGAAGTAAATGAGTTTACGACGCAAGGCATGGATTTTCTCTGGGATAGATTCGTCTGATTTTTGCAGAATTTCATTTTCGAGCTCTTCGATTTCATCTCCGATCTTTTCCATTACCTTCAGATAATGATCTACTATAGTGTCAATCAGGGCATAGGCTAGATAATCGGGGCCATGCTTGCGAAGGCGCGGAGCTGCATTTCTGAGACGATGTAATACCGGTTCATAGATGGGGTAATCGTCCTCCTGGAATGAAAGCACAGAATTCGGAGATAACACAATACTCACTTGTTCAACTTTTAACCCCCCTGTCTCATCTTCGATACTCATCATTCGCAGGACAAAGAACATATGGTCTGAATATTCTTCAATTTTTGGCCGTTGGTGAGTATTTAGTATGTCTTCCTGAATAAGAGGGTGTAGGTTAAAATAGTCCCAGATATCTTTCAGTTTCTCAATATCATGAAGACCACATACATTAATCCAGGTTTTTGACGGAGAATCCAGATAAGGCTTGCTGTCATCAATTTCTGAAAGATCATGTTCTGACAGGTGTTCAACATCATAATCATAAAGGTTCATTAAAACGTTATCCAGCCGCTTTTCACCAGTAAAATGGAGAGTTCCGGGAGCCTGACCTGGCTTTTTTGAACTCTGCTTATGTCTTAAAAAAGAGGGGATGGGAAGTCTTTTCTTTATTTTTTTCATCTGTAAACTAAAATTTTAAAAGGCCCTTTTAGAATCGTGATAGTTTTTGACAAAAGAAATAAAAAAGTCCTGCAGTTTCATAACCACAGGACTATAATAATAACTGATAAGTATTTTGATATCAGCCACCTATTTTCCCATTCTCAGCTGCTTCTTTTAGCTCTTCATTGGCCCATATTGCTATTTCAACCCGTCGGTTCTGTTGGCGGCCTTCAGGAGTGTCGTTTGTAGCTACAGGCTGGTTTTCACCGTATCCAACAATGGTCATTCTTTCAGGGTCGACTTCTATAAAAGCCATGAATTCAGCTACAGATCTTGCTCTTTGCTCGGAAAGATCCTGGTTATAGCTTTCAGAGCCGCGGCTATCGGTATGGCCTCCAAACATGATGTTGGTGTCTTCATATTTTCTAAGAACTCTGGCTAAATCTTCAAGGTCTCTTTTGGAAGGATCTTTTATTACATAGGATTCGGTATCAAATAGGATACCAGAATCGAAAGTTATTTTAATTCCTTCTCCAACACGTTCTACTTCTGCATTCTGAAGTTCTTCTTCCAGTTCTTCAGCCTGCTTATCCATATAGTTACCAATGGCGGCTCCTGTTGCACCACCAACCGCAGCTCCAATTATTGCTCCGGTAGTTGTGTTACCAGCAGCTTCTCCAATTATAGCACCGGCCAATGCTCCTGCACTTGCTCCGATGGTAGTTCCTTTAGCCGTTTTGCTCCAGTTTTTACAGGAGGCAAAGGGAAGTAAAAGAAGAATAATTACTACTAAGGATTTAAAACGTAATGATCTCATGATAGATGATTTAGTTGTCATTCTATCACTTAAAAAGAGATCATGGGAAGGATGTTCCAGATTCTAAGATTTCAAGAACAAAAGGTTGATCTTAGGCTGCCTCAGCTCTTAAAACCTCAAGAGGTGGCTTATTGTGGACTCCGCGCGTATTCAATAATCCGATTAGAAGCACCAGGGCAGTAAGAATCAGAATCTCAACACCAATGATGAAGAAGTTGGGTACAAATTCAATTTCAAAATAGAAATACCCAATTAACGTACTTGCTCCAAGCGAAAGAATAAGGCCGGTAATTGAAGCCATCACTCCGAGAAGTACGTATTCAATGACCTGTATTTTAATGACCTGTTTCTTTGCTGCTCCTAACGTGCGAAGTAAAACAGCCTCCCATATTCGCTGAAAACGACTGGTAGATGCTGAGCCGGCAAGAACTATCAGACCCGTTATGATGCTGAACAATCCAATAAACTGAATCACAAAAGTTACTTTGTCTATGAAATTACGAACTGTTTCAAGGACCTGCCCAATGTCTATGGCAGAAACATTTGGATAACTTTGCACAAGATCCTGCTGAAGAGAGAGGGAAGCCTCCCGGCTGGTGGTATTTACAGTAGTTGCAAAGAACTGGGGAGCTGACTCTAAGACTCCTGAAGGAAATACAACGAAGAAATTAGGTTGAGGCTGATCCCATTTTACGGTTCTGGTGCTCGCCACATAGGTTTGAATAGGAATACCCTGTACGTTCCAGGTTAAGGTGTCACCGATATCGATGGCGAGATTATCTCTTTGATCCTCTTCAATGGAAATTGGAAATGGCTCTTCCATATTTTCCACATTTCCAATCCATTCACCCTTCACCAATGTTTCAGAGGGGAGTAAAGAATCTCTGTAAGTTGAACGGTATTCCCTGTTCAAAGCCCAGCCACTTGCATTTCTTGTAGTATCCTCGTCCCATTCTGCATTGGTATATCCATTTACTCCCTGAATGCGCATGGTGACTATGGGTACATTTTGAAGCAACTCATGGCCGCTGGATCTGATAATCTCATTAACCCCTTCATTCTGATCATATTGAATATCATATAACGCAAGATTTGGAAGATCTTGTTGGCCTCCAAAATTAATTTGATCAAGCAGCATATCCTGGGTTAGATATAATGAACTAATCATTGTTACGCCCAAACCAAAAGTAAGCAACAGGGTTGTTGTTTGGTTATTTGGACGATAAAGGTTGGCAAGTCCCTGGCGTAGTTCGTAGCTGAATCCAGCTCGTAGAAACTTGCGGGAGGCTTTCATAATCAGCTTGGCAAATCCCGTTAATAATAACAGGCAAACGGCAAGACCAAGTGTGAAAAACAGAGCGGGTAAGAGCTCGCCTAGCATCAGCCATGCGTAAGCAGTGATGAAAACAGCCAGAATCACGCCCAGAATAATTTTAGTAGAACTTTGAAGAAGTCCGGATAGATTGACTTCTACAGAACGCAACGAAAACAAGGGCGATATTTTCTTCACTGCAAGCAGAGGGAAAAGGGCGAACAAAATGGAGATAATCACACCCGTTCCCACTCCAATAAAAATAGAAACCCATGATACATATAATTCAATATTTACAGGAAGAAAGTCTTGCACTAATACGGGCAGATATAGCTGTACAATCGAGCCTAGAATGGCCCCAAGTACAGAACCAATGAAACCCATTGCCGTGGCCTGAATGAGATAAATTGATAGCGCCTGATTAGAGGACACACCTACACAACGAAGCACAGCCACCGTGTTAATTTTTTGACGGATGTAAACAAATATTGAGCTGGCAACTCCAATTCCTCCCAATAAAAGAGCAATAAAGCCAATTAAATTCAGAAAATTAGACAGGTATAGGATGGCCTCTCCAACTTCTTCCTCACGCTCTTGAACGGTATCATAACCAAAACGCAGGTTTTGTTCGTCCCTGAGCTGATCAAGCCGGTCATCTACATAGGCCATATCGGTACCTTCCGGGAACTTATGATAGGAGATATACTCAAGCCGGCTACCCCTTTGAAGTAACCCGGTTTCTTCTACCCCTTGTTTAGGAATAAAAATACGAGGGCCGAAGAAAGAAGCCGCTACAGGCTGACCGGGAATCTCAATAATAGCTCCCTCGATTTTGTAGGTAACCTGACCGATTTTTACGGAATCTCCCGGTTCAATTCCGAATAATCTCATTATAGGTTCATCCACCAAAGCGGACTGATTTTCCTGGTAAACATCTGCTGCTGAAGCAGGTTCGGTGACTAAGTCTCCGTAGTAGGGAAAGTTCCCTTCAAAAGCCGTGATTTGAGAAAGACGTGTGTTTCCGGTTTTTGGGAAGAAAGCCATAGAATTGAAACCCAAACCAGTTGTAACTTCACCGCCGAGGGAGTCAAGCACCTCTTGTAGTTCGGGCTGAAAAGGCGCGTTTCGTTCCACTTCAAGATCAGCGCCTAGTAACTCCTTCGCCTGATTTTCAATACTTGTATTCAGGTTATCTCTGAAAGAAGTAATGGCTACCTGGGCAGCAACACCTACAATGATAGCCGCCATGAAAAGGAAAAGCTTAGATCGGTTGGAACGGGAATCCCTCCACGCCATTTTGAAAGTCCACCACATAGAATTTTTCTTACTCATGGACTATTTGGCTACGGCTTCAGGTTGTTGCTCAGCAAAACTATCTTCGTAAACCTGACCATTTCTAAGTTTGATAATGCGGTCACATTTTTTGGCTAGTTCCAGGTCATGAGTAACTAAAACCAGGGTTGTACCTTGCTGTTCATTTAAATCAAAAATCAGCTTTTCAATGTACTCTCCGGTTTCGGTATCCAGGTTGCCGGTGGGTTCATCCGCAAATAGGATTTTTGGCTGATTAATGAATGCACGGGCAATGGCTACACGCTGCTGTTCTCCACCCGAAAGCTGTGTAGGGTAGTGATGGGTTCGATCGCCAAGTCCAACGCTTGTAAGTAACTCTATGGCCCGCTCACGAACTTCCTGTGTTGCTTCTCCACGCAATTCCAGCGGAACCATTACGTTCTCAACAGCGGTTAGGGTAGGAACAAGCTGAAAGGTTTGGAATACAAATCCCACATGCAGATTTCGGACCTGAGCGCGTTCGTCTTCGTTGAGGGGATTTAAAGGAATCCCGTTTAGGGAAACACTTCCTGAGCTGGGACGGTCTAATCCGGCGCATAAACCCAACAAGGTTGTTTTTCCAGAACCGGAAGGCCCGACTATAGCGCAGGAAATACCTTCCTCAATGGAAAAGTTAATATCGTCTACGACGGTTAATATTTTTGAGCCGCTTTCAAACTTGCGGTATAACTGATGAACTTCGAGTATATTTGACACGTTTCTTATTTTTGGTGATACCGAAACTAACAAGGGAATTGCCTTCTAACATTCCGTAAAATCTTGAGAAAAGTACGAGATATAATTCAAATTGTTGTCTATGATTAAGAAATTGATAATTGCGATAGCCTTTTTAACAAGTTTTTCATTTTTGGTATCAGCCCAGAATAGCGAAACAAAAACCATTCTTTTTTTCGGGGATAGTATTACCGCTGGCCTTGGCGTTCAGCAGGAACAGGCTTTTCCGGCATTGATACAAGAGAAAATAGATTCACTTGGCCTGAACTATGAAGTGATTAATGGTGGCTTGAGCGGAGAAACTTCAGCCGGAGGTGTGCGCCGCATCGACTGGATTCTACGCAGACACATCGACATTATGGTGCTGGAGTTGGGAGGAAATGATGGATTGAGAGGAATTGACTTAAGTTCAACAAAGGAAAACCTTCAAACCATCATCGATAAATACCAAAGGAAAAACCCGAATGGACAGATCATTTTAGCTGGAATGCAAGTTCCTCCAAACCTCGGGCAGGAGTATACCTCAGAATTTCAGACTATTTATCCGGAACTGGCTGAGGAAAACGATCTGCCTCTCATTCCCTTAATCATGGATAAGCTGGGAGGGAGTGAAGAACTGATTCAGGGAGATGGCATTCATCCCACCCCAAAAGGACATGGAATTATTGCGGAAACGGTTTGGGATGTGTTGAAGGAATATTTGTAAAGATTTCATTTAAAAAGCCTCTGATTTAGAGGGTTTCAGTTTCTATTTTGATAAAGTTTATTGAAACAAAACTTCATTTATGAAAAAGCTACTTTTTACAATCTGTACATTCCTGATCTTATTTTTCAATATAAATGCCCAGGATACCCTCCTCAATTATCAACCCAAAGTCCTGTTAGTAACCGCCCATCCTGATGACGATGCGCTCTTCTCAGCCACTATTTTTAAGACTACCAGGTTACTAAATGGAGTTGTTGATTTGGCACTTCTAACCAATGGCGAAGGAGGTTATACATACTCAACCCTTGGAAATTATATTTATGGAAAGGAATTGGATAAGGAGGAAGTGGGACGGGCGTGGCTTCCCGGAATCAGGAAGAAGGAGCTAATGGCCGGGGGAAATATTGTTGGAATCCGGAATTACTTCTTTCTGGACCAGCCGGATTTTGAGTATACCGAAGATGTGAGTATTCCCCTGGAAAAATGGAATACGGATTGGGCGCGGACAAAGCTTGCCAACATCATGCAGCAGGGGGGCTATGATTTTCTGTTTCTAATGCTTCCTTATGAAACCACGCATGGACATCATAAAGCTTCAGCTGTAATTGCTCTTCAAGCCCTGAAAACCTTACCGGAATCAGATCGACCTATTGCATTGGAAGCCTTTATACGAAGGGGAGAAGAAGATCCCGGTGTTTCCTTTACTCAGCTGGAGGGACATCCGGAAACCAAAGTAATGCCGGGACAGGTATTTGAGTTTAACCGAAACCAAACCTTTGGTGTGAATGACCGGATGAATTATAACATTATCGGAAACTGGGTGATTGCTGAACACAAATCACAGGGAACTATGCAGCTGCTTATGCAAAGTGAGAAAGGGGTAATCGAGCAGTACTGGTATGTAGAAATGAACGGACAAGAGGGGCTGACTAAAGCTGCTGAATATTTTGAAGCTGTTAATGCCGTTGAGCCGTGAATTCTTAGTCATCCTGAACTTGATTCAGGATCTGAGCACGTAGAGATCCCGGGTCAAGCCCGGGATGACAATTTTCTTACTTATTCAATATTAAAAGAGATGTTTATGTTGGCAGTTACGGAAACTGTTTGGCTAAAATCCATCATAGAGGCATCGCTTCTCATGGCCTCCATAGACATAAGACTGGACTTTTGAGGTATTCCGATTTGATGGTCGGAGTAATTGATGGTTTGAACTTTGCCCAATGTAACCCCGGAAGTTTTAGCAATGAGCTCAGCTTTTTTCTTTGCTGACTCGATGGCACTTATCAAAGCCTGTTCCTTGCCTTTAGAAATTTCGGTAGAAGAAAATTGCCCGTTAAAAGAATCAAAGCCATTTTCAATTAACGCGACTTGAATCTTCTCATAAATAGAAAAGTCGCTAAAAGTAAGGCTTACAGATTGATTAGTTCGTGTAACCTTAGAATCATCCTGGTTGCGATAGTTTGCACTTACCTTATTCATACGAATAGGTTCATAATCAATATCTTCTTCCTCGATCTTATTCTGCTTTAATAGTTTAGCTAAAAGAGATTCCCTTTCTTTATGAACTCGATACGCTTCCTGGGGAGTTTCGGCCTCCGCGTTAATATTCACATTAAAGATAATCAGGTCGGCCGGCAATAGTTCAGATGAACTCATATTTATGGTAATGGTTCGCTCGTCCGGGTTATTTTGGGCGGAAGCTTTTTCGCCAAAGCCCAGAAACATCATGGAAACAACAAGGGTGATTTTTGAGAGTTTTTTACCAGCTGATACCATATTCGGCTTTGATTTTTTGAATGTCTGCATACGATTTTCCTCGGTCTAATTTAAAAATTCGGCTACCTGTAATGTCATACTCCTCTAAAGAATATCCGCTTCTGTACCAACCTTCCAACAACTCCAAATATTGTTCTTTACTCTTTTTGTTCCCCAATTTTATTGTGAATTCATTCTCATGACCTTCATTAGAAACAGAAAAATGTAAGATAGCTTTAGGGGTGAACCAGTTGAGTTTCTGGACTACATAAACTTTGATCTCGGATTCTTTGGTGACAGGAATAGGAACATCTGGAAATTTTTCTTTTTTTTTGTGGGATATAGCCTGATTTCATCCTTTGATATTGCCGCTTTCCCTGCGCTGCTTCTGAACAGCACTCCCATAAATGCGAATCCATAACCTACTACCATACCTGCAGCAAGAAGCATCTGCTGCCATCCTGCCAATTCAATATCAAGTAAGCTGAAGAGATGAAAACTCAGATAACTAAGTACAGCGACTGCCATCCAAAGTCTGAATTCGATGGTTTCGGTGAATGTGATCCGATCGGTTAAAGGATCTTTGGAAGCTGAAAGGTGGGTGAGGTTAAATTCGGCTTTCATGGTTCTATAATTTGAGTTACTGTTGGTAACATCTCCTCAATCCACATGCTGTACATTTTTGCGGATGGATGGAGCTCGTCGGAAGCTAACAATGAAAGGTCATTAGCTGCCATTTCTGATATTGGGGTAATATTTATAAATAAAATATCAAATTCATTACTGATTTCTTCAGCTATGTTATTGTATTCTTTAATTTTTCTGCGAATGGTTTCAGGGTCTTTAGACTGGGCAAAAGGGGTTACACCATAATTGGGAATAGAGATAACAAATACATTCTCACTTTTCCCACCGGCAAATTCAACAGCCTGCTCCAGTAATTCACGGAATTCCGCTCGATATAGCTCAATATCCAGCCATTGATATTGATTATTTACTCCTATTAATAAAGAAACGAGGTCAAAATCAGACGGTGGTTTGTTCTCAGCAATCCCATTTTTAAGATCGGTTGTAGTCCAGCCATTTGTGGCGATAATCTGAGTGGTATCAACTTGAAAGCCAAGTGTTGAAAGAGAATCAGCCAACTGGTTGGGATAATTATTTGTCTGATCAATACCGGTGCCAATGGTATACGAGTCGCCAAGGGCCAGGTAAGAAACCGGTTCTGCAGAATCAGAGGCGTTCTTTTTAACCTTTGACTCACAATTAGATAAAAGAAAAGCAAGAAATAATATCTGCAGAAATTTAAAAATTGATTTTACTGAAACATTCATGAATACTGTCCTTAAAGGGTGTAGGTAAAGTTCTGCTAAGGATAAGAGAAGCAAAGCAATGATGCATAAATAAAAAGTAGTGGAAGCGCTTGCATTTATCCCAAAAACAGACTTTTATTTGGTGTTATATAAAAGTTCGGCCAAAATACGAGTTTCCATGAATATGGACTTATTTTACAGACGGTATAAATAGTTGGCCTCTCTAACCATAATCAAAAGGATCAATACAATGAGCAACATGATTCAACGAGTATTTACCTTGTGTATGATACTTATCTTTTGCGTGTGTAGCACAGTTACGTACGCATCGAACATAGAAGATGAAACAGTAATATCGGGAATAGTCACTGATGTAAATGGTGAGCCATTAGCCGGGGTTAACATCAGGGTTGACGGTAAAGTAATCGGGACTTCTACGCGTCCTGACGGCACCTTTAGTTTAACCGCGCAGCAAGATCCTCCATTAACGCTTATTGTATCTATTGTTGGATTTACATCTCAGCGAGTAGAAATAACCGAAGCCGTTGTTGAAGATCTTGAAATTGTTCTGGAAGAACAAACCATTTCGGGTGGCGACCTTGTTGTTTCGGCTTCCAGGGTTGAGGAAAGTATTTTAGAAGCACCGGTTACGATCGAGCGCCAGGATGCAATTCAGATCAGAACAGCTGCTTCCGATGATTATTACAAAGCGCTTAGCACCCTTAAAGGTGTTGATATGACTACCAGCAGTATCAACTTTCAGATTGTGAACGCAAGGGGATTTAATTCTACCGGTAACACACGAATGGTGCAGTTAACCGATGGAATGGACACCCAGGCGCCGGCGCTTAACTTCCCCATCGGGAATTTGAATGGCCCTTCTCAGTTAGATGTAGAGAGCATGGAATTTATCCCGGGTGCTTCTTCCGCACTATACGGGCCAAATGCTTTTAACGGTATTCTGTTGGTGAACAGCAAGGACCCATTTAACTATCCCGGCTTAAGCGTTATGGTTAAATCAGGGGTAAATCATCTTGACAGCCGTCCAACATTAGGTGAACCGGAAGATGCACAGCCGCTTTTTGAAACGGCGATTCGTTATGCCAAATCATTTAATAACAAATTCGCTTTTAAAGTGAATTTCTCTTACTCGAAGGCTGAAGACTGGAGAGGTATTAATTATTCCGACAAAAATTCATCCCTGAATAACGGTTTTGCGAACAACCCAGCCTATGACGGAGTTCATACCTACGGAGATGATGGTACCTTCAATATTGCATTATTGGGCCTGCCCGGACCTACCCGAACACAAATCGCACAAAACGTTTCGGCCCAAACAGGTGTACCGGAAAACGAAGTTGAACAATATTTAGCGGCGTTGCCAGCCCAGCCGGTTGCCAGGACAGGATATCGGGAAGAATATCTCGTTGACAGTGGAGCTGAAAACCTGAAGCTCGGAACATCTTTACACTACCGTTTGAATGATGCTGTTGAAGCCAGCTATACCTTTAATTACGGTTACGGAACTTCGGTTTACAGTGGAGCTCAACGTTACAGCCTGAAGAACTTTAATATCTCCCAGCACAAGATTCAGCTTGAAGGCGATAACTTCATGGTGAAGGCTTACGGAACTTTTGAAAATTCCGGAGATTCTTACATCGCTGATTTTGTTGGATTTTCTATTAATGATCAGTATCTGAATACCTCACAATGGTATGGAGCCTATGGCGGTACGTTTGCCGGCGGGCTTATTCAAGCGGCAGCCCAAGCTCAGGGAGGCGACCCTTCGTACAACCAAGCTACGGTTAACGCTATCCTGAGTAACACGGCAGTAGTGAGTCAATTCCATGCAGCAGCCCGGGCAGCAGCCGATGCAAACCGTTTTGCACCTGGTTCTGATGCTTTTAACAACGCTAAGAATACAGCTCTTCAAAATGTAGTACCTAATGGTGCTCTTTTCGATGATCAGTCCCGCTTCCTACACACTGAAGGACAGTACAACTTCAAAAATGAAATAGATTTTATGGATCTTCAGGCTGGTGTGAGCTTCAGACAGTATCAACTGCGCTCTAATGGAACCATCTTTGATGATGACGGTGGCGTAGAGATTAACGAGTTTGGTGGGTTTGTTCAGGGTTCTAAATCCTTTATGGAGGATCGGATTAAACTGATCGGTTCTCTGCGTTATGATAAGAATGAGAACTTCGATGGGCAGTTTAACCCACGTATTTCAACGGTGATTAACACCTTTGATAATCAAAACCTGCGGGCTTCATACCAAACCGGTTTCCGCAACCCGACTACACAGGGGCAATACATCGACTTGAATGTACTTACGGCCCGATTATTAGGTGGTCTGCCTTTCCTCACGGATAAGTATAACATTACTCAGAGTGCCTTCACTTTGGAAAGTGTTCAGGACTTCACCACGCAAGTATTAGCAGGAAATCCTGCTGCAGCGGGAGAACTGGTACCTTACAATAACTTTGAGCCCGTTAAGCCAGAGCAAATCCAGACGTTTGAGATTGGATATAAAGGTCTGTTAGGAGATAAATTATTCTTCGACATGGCTTATTACTACAATATCTATAACGATTTTATTGCTCAGTTCCGCGTACGTCAGATCAACCAGGATCAGAACAGTGATGGAGTTATACAGGATAGTGAAATTCTGCCATTGACTGCACAAACGGCGCCACTGCTATTGTCCGGTTCAGCACTTAACACCTTCCAGGTGTATACCAATGTTGACAACGAGGTAGAATCGCAAGGTGCTGTAGTTGGGTTCGACTATAGCTTGCCAAGCAACTTTAAGGTAAGTGCAAACTACAACTGGAATAAACTGATTACCGATCAGAATGAAGGCTTTATCTTCGACTATAACACTCCGGAGCATAAAGTTAATGTTGGTTTAAGCAACAGAAGTCTGACCGAAAGTCTGGGTTTCAACGTGACCTGGAGATGGCAGGATGAGTTCAGATGGGTTTCTTCTTTTGCAGATGGAACCGTTCCTGCGGTATCCACAATCGATGCCCAGGTATCGTATAAGCTGAACAGCCTTAACTCGATTGTTAAAGTTGGAGGAAGCAACATCACCAACAACCGACATATTCTGAACTACGGCGGACCAAGTTTGGGTGCCATCTATTATGTCTCATTGACATTTGATGAATTCCTGAACTAAACGACTGCTAACAGAACTTTGAAGCCCCCGCTCATATACATGAGCGGGGGCTTTTTTATGCCAGTTTCTTAATGAGATGTCAGAATGAAGTAACTTTGTCACTTTAAAAGAGTGGAGAGATTCATGGCATACTATTTGCTCTAAACAGCATAAATAAAGCAAATTTTAAGCAATAACACTTACGAAAGGTAGATGAGCAAAGAAAAAATTTCAGAAGAGGATATCTCGACTCAGGAAGAGATTACTGAAAACGTGCAAGAAAAAGAAGAAGCTACAGCAACCGAATCTGAGGAGCAAAAATCAGCTAAGGATGAACAAGAAGCCAGAATAGAAGAGCTGGAAAAAGAGCTGGCTAACACTAAAGATGGTTTGCTTCGAAAGGCAGCTGAGTTAGAAAACGTCCGTAAACGAGTTCAGCGCGAACGTGTACAGCTATTTGAAGAGGTTAAAGCCGGCGCTCTTGAAGATTTTATGCCCATAAGTGATGATTTGCTTCGCACACTTAAAGCAGCGGAAGAATCTGAGATTGAGGATAGTTTTCTCGAAGGAGTGAAAATGGTTGCTGACAAATTTGAGAAAGTGCTGGAAAAGCACGGCGTCGAGCGAATAAATGAAACAGGCGTTCCTTTCGATGTAAATATTCACGATGCCATGATGAAGCAACCGGCTCCTGATGAGGAAACCGGAAGTGATGTAGTGCTTCAAGTTCTGGACAGTGGCTACAAAATCGGCAATCGAACAATTCGTCATGCTAAAGTAATTGTAAGCGAGTAAAATATGTCTACCCAAAGAGATTATTACGAAATACTTGGAGTTGATAAAGGTGCTTCGGAGGCCGATATAAAGAAAGCCTACCGGAAAATGGCTATGAAGTACCATCCCGATCGCAATAAGGGGGATAAAGAAGCAGAGAAAAAATTTAAGGAAGCATCTGAAGCATACGAAGTGCTCAAAGATTCTGACAAGCGAGCCAGATATGATCAGTTTGGCCATCAGGGAGTAAATGGCCAGGGCGGATTTGGAGGCGGAGCCGACTTTGATAATATGGGCTTCGAAGACATTTTCAGCCGCTTTGGGGATATCTTTGGAAGCGGATTCTTTGGTGAAGAAGCCTTTGGAGGCGGGGGAGGCCGACGAGGCCGATCACGTGGAAGAAAAGAACCTGGGCAGCCAGGTTCAGATATGAAAATCCGAATGCCTCTTACCCTTGAAGAGATTGCATTTGGAGCAGAAAAAAAGCTCAAAATCAAAAAGCAGATTAAATGCGATGAGTGTAATGGTACCGGGGCCGAGACTAATTCAGATTTTGAAACCTGTGGCACCTGTAATGGAATGGGTGAAGTTCGCCAGGTAACCCGAACTATGCTCGGTCAAATGGTGAATGTTCAGGCATGTCCAAACTGTAATGGTGAAGGCCGGATTATCAAGAATAAATGTAAGAAATGCAGTGGTGAAGGCCGTGTGAAAGGCGAAGAAACCATTAAGGTTAACATCCCATCCGGTGTATCTAATGGCAATTACATTACTCTAAGGGGGCAAGGTAATGCTGGCCGACGAGGTGGTTCTGCCGGTGCTTTAATCGTTTTGATTGAAGAAAAAGAACACGAGCACTTTGACCGTGACGGTAATAATATCTATTACAATCTAACCCTGAGTATTCCTGATGCTGTGCTTGGAACAGAGGTGGAAGTTCCGACGCTTAAAGGTAAAGCAAAACTAAAAATTGATCCCGGAACTCAGCCAGGTAAAATGCTCCGAATGCGTGGCCGGGGAATTAAGGGCTTGAACAATTCTGGTGATGGAGATCAGTACGTTAGACTGAACGTATATATGCCAGAAGAACTAGACGACAAGCAGAAAGAGGCGATGAAATCGTTTAAAGGGTCCGAAAATTTTGATCCGTCCAACCTGGATGGAAGTGAGAAGAATTTCTTCTCAAAAATGAAAGACATGTTTGGATAAGGTCTATATGATTATTGTAGAGACACAAAACCTCGTGTCTCTACAATTTTTTATCTAATTATACTTATTCAGCAGAAACAGCTGTTCCGCTTACGGAAACCATGAGCATACTTCCATTTGCTCCGATGGTCTCATAATCAATGTCGATGCCGATTATGGCGTTAGCACCTACACTGTTGGCTTTTAATTCCATTTCTTCGAAAGCCAGTTTACGTGCTTGCTGCAGTTCTTTTTCGTAAGCACCGGAACGTCCGCCAACGATATCCCTGATACCGGCAAAGAAGTCCTTAAAGATATTTGCTCCCAAAATGGCTTCTCCCGTTACAATACCCAGATATTTTTGTACTTCTTTTCTGTCCAGGTGATTGGTGGTGGTCATAATCATAGTAATAGCTCCCTAAGTTAGTTGAATTTAAATGACTTAGTTATGTACTGATCCGGATCAAAAAAGTTACTTCAAAAAATGGATCCGTAGAAAAAAATTAATAAAAAAGCCCCCGATCATATACATGAGCGGGGGCTGAAAATTTTATAACCCGAAGTATTAGTTGCGGGGTTTGGCTTCATTTACCTTTACAGGGCGACCGTCAATTTCGGCACCGTCGAGTTGTTCGATAGCGGCTTCAGCTTCAGCTTTGTTATCCATCTCAACAAATCCAAAACCTTTTGAACGGCCTGAACCTCTGTCGGTAATAACTTTGGCTGAACTTACTTCACCATAAGCTTCAAAAACTTCTCTGAGTTGGTCGCTGGAAACATCATAACTAAGGTTTCCTATATAAATATTCATAGTATCAAAATGTGGTTAAAAATTATCGGATATAGGAGAAATCAGAGCTAAAATCTGAATGAATTCAAAAGTCTAAGTATCATCGTAAATCCATTCTAAAAGTACGTTATTTTAGACCTTTCACAAAGGATTTAAGGCAATAATTTTTTTTATGGCCATATAACTATTCTCAAAATTAGTCGTAATATTGGTCGATAAAACTCACCTGAAATGTAGTCAGGCTCTGCTTTTCCAGCCGGCGAAATCAGTTGTGTGTATCGCAACTTAAAACAATTAATACTTTAAACTATGAAATCAAAATTATGCTGGATGACAGTATGCCTGCTTGTGGCTTCATCTGGTGTTATTACACAAGCACAAAATTCTATATCAAGCTCTTTGAATAAGGATAAATCAACTTTTCAAAAGTTTATTGAGCGTACTGCAAGAGCACAACATCATTCCAGATCGCTTAAAGTAGCGGATAACGACTTATTAACAGGAATTGAAGTTTCTTTTATGTCAGAAGGAGTCTGGTTTACTGGTACAAAAATCGAGATGGACTATGATAATGGCAAAATGGTGAGTCAGGAAGTGCTCAGCCTTGATGACGAAGAATGGGTTACACACGAACTGACAACCAAGGAATATCAAAATGGTTTGCTAAAACAGGAAACCCATCAGGAAATTGATTTTGTGACCGGTGGGTTGCAGTTTTATGAAAGATATACATACGATTACACCACGGGTATTATTTCAGAAGTGATTTACGAAGATTGGGAAGGTGACGAATGGATTGTTGGGTATAAAGATGAATTCACAGTCGTGGGTGGAAAAATTACAGAAGCTACTACACTTTACTGGGAAAATGAGGAATGGGTACCAACCGAGTATTATACATTTGAAATTGAGAATGATACATTGATTGCAACTACTCAGATCAGCGATAATATGGGTGGTTGGGTAAATTATGGCAGGGAATTGTATCCGAATCTGACACTGGAAGAACTGTATCAGGTTGAGCTCAATATCTTAGAAAGCATACAGTTTTCTATGTTGACTTCATTTATTCAGTATCCTGATTATTTATCACAGGAATGGGATGGTGAGAAATGGGTGAACTTCGAACTGCAATACACTACTATTTACAATACTCCAAACCAAGCATTGGATACAAAATTTGTTAATGCCTTAAGCTGGGAAGATGATGAATGGAAACCTTACCTCAGTTTAGTTCAATATTACAATGGTAAAACACTAGCCGATTCTACCATTTTAAGTTTCTTTACTTACACAGGTGCAGAAACAGAAGAATGGGTTGTTTATACCAAAGAGAACTATATTTATAATTCAGCAGGGTTATTTGATGAAATTGTCTCTACAATTTATCCTTTTCAAGGGATGAACCTTTATAAGTATAAGTTTGAATGGAATGGTATATCTACAGGCACAGAAAAACCTGAAAAACCAGTTTCATTTCGTCTGAATCCGGCCTACCCAAACCCATTTAATCCGACAACGAGTATTACATACTCCATGGAGAAAGCCGGTAATGTGCGTATCAACGTGTACGACATGCTAGGACGCTTTATAACTACATTAATTAATACTTCTCAAATTGCAGGCGAGCATCGGGTTTTATTTAATGCAGATAATCTTGCAAGTGGTATTTACATCGTTCGGATGGAAGCTGATGGCTATCAAAAGAATCAGTTGATTACTTTGTTAAAATAATAAAACGAACTTTATTTGTAGTACAAAGAAGCCCTTCGGTATATTGCTGAAGGGCTTTATTTTGATGATGAATACTAAGTAAGTGTCTTTTTTGAGCCTGGATATACTGAATGCCGGTAAGATAAAAGTTCAGTCTACTTTAAATTTTCTGTCTTCTTCATAGATTCTTGTGCCATTTTCTGATGGTAATTTTCCAGCTTTTTGGTTAGAGAATCATCGTCCATGCCCAGCATACGAATGGCGAGTAATCCGGCATTTTTTGCTTTTCCTATTGCCACGGTTGCCACGGGAATACCATTGGGCATTTGTACAATCGAATAAAGGCTATCTACACCACCTAAGGCTGTAGTTTTAACAGGAACACCAATTACCGGTAGGGTAGTATGGCTGGCAAGCATACCCGGAAGGTGAGCAGCGCCACCTGCGCCCGCTATAATCACTTGAATTCCCCGTTCTCTGGCTTCCTTACCATAGCTGGCCATGATATCGGGTGTTCGGTGAGCGGAAACCACACGCTTTTCATATGGAATCTGAAAATAATCGAGGATTTCAGCGGCTTCTTTCATGGTGGGCCAGTCACTGTCGCTGCCCATAACTACTCCGACGATTGGTTTGCTCATCACTTTATATTAGTTATTTGTTAGTATGAAGATGCTGAAACTAGTTCAGCATGACAAGGCTTTAAATTTCGAATTCCCTGGTGACATGCATCGCTTTTTTATAAGTCTCTTCCAGACTATCACCCAGCAGCGTGTAGTGGGCCATCTTACGACCTACTTTACTATCCACTTTTCCATATACATGAAGATGACCATCTTCGGTTTCCATGGCTTCTTTTATATGGTCGGTTTCAGCAGGACGTTTATGTGTACCCAGCAGGTTAATCATTGCAACGGCAGGTTTGTTTAATCGGGTTGAACCGAGAGGTAGACCTAAAACAGCACGGACATGATTTTCAAATTGGGAAGCCACGGTTCCTTCTATGGTATAGTGACCAGAGTTATGAGGCCGGGGGGCTGACTCGTTCAGAATCAGTGAACCATCCTTTGTAAGAAAGAACTCGAAGGCAAAAATTCCTTTTCCATCGATAGCTTCAGTGGCTTTAAAGGCTAATTCCTGAGCCATTTCCCGTACTATTTTCTCAACGGGAGCAGGAGATAAAACAGCGACACAAATATGATCTTTCTGAACGGTTTCACAACATGGATAAACAACAGTGCCGGTTTCATTCCTTGCTACCTGAACCGCAAGCTCCTTGGTGAAATCCACAAAAGCTTCAGCCAGAATATCCTGTCCTTTATCGCCACCAAGATTTGAAAAAGCTTCTTTTGCTTCATCAAGATTGTTCACAGTCTCATTGCCGTACCCATCATAACCGCCTTTGGAAGATTTGAGCATATAAGGCCATCCATTATCTTCCCCGAATTCCTTTAAATCAGAGTCTCCCTCGACCAGTTTATAAGGGGTGACAGGAATTCCCGCTGCTTCAAAAGTTTGCTTCTCAATCAGCTTGTTTTCAATCAATGCAAAGCTATCCGGCGAAGGATAGATTGGTGTTCCGCTTTTTTCCTGTACTTCTTTCAGGATCTCGGAACTGATGAATTCGTTTTCCAGGGTGATGACATCACAGCCTTTGGCAAATTCCACCATATCATCCACCGATTCAAAAGACCCGGAGGTAGAATAAGGTGTCATAAATTGAAGTGGTTCGTTCTCAGTTCTGTCAGAGAATGCAGCTACCTGAATTCCAAATCGAAAAGCTTCAAGAGAACTCATTCGGGCCAGCTGACCAGCACCTAAAAATCCAAGCTTAAGGTTCGCGGGTATTGAAGTACGTGACATATTGAAGTTTTTCTTTTAAAGGTAAGGATATTTTGAGTGATGAGTAATTGGGTTTTAGATAGAGAAGCAGGGAAAGGAAAGATAAATTAAAATTACTGCATAAATATGTAGTGCATAGACTTAGAGTATATATTAAGTTTAGATTAAATAACAACTTCAAAATTATCTTGCTTTAGTAAATGCGGTAAATCTGAAGGTGTTTCTAATTAAACATTACAATTAAACAGGTATTAAAGTTATGAAAATAAAGATACGAAGGACACTAAGGGTACTACAAAAAGGATTACTTGGAAGCTTAGTAATCATTGGGTTAACAATTCCTGAGGTTGCATATTCTCAAGAAAATCTCAGTAAAAATAATAGAAGCTCCCTGCAATTCGGGAAAGTTGATTTTTTAAAAAACCATGTGAACAGTAAAACGGAAAGAAGATCGGCATTGAAGGTTTTAGGTTTAGCTGGTGTAAGTCATAACAGAATGAAATCAGCGAAGAATACTCCTTATAACATTGAAAAGATTGAAGGATATTATGCCAATAATGATACCGCTGGAGTCTTTCAGGAATGGCTACTGGAAGACAAATACACTTTTAGTTCTAATGAAGGTGAAAGCGGATATTCGATTTTAAATGAATACTATGACCAAGAGGAATTAGACTCTCAGGAAAAAGCCGTACTTATGTTTGACGAATCTGGAAATCTAGAGTTCATTTATGAGTATGAATATGATGATTTCGATGATGAATGGACTTCAGATTATCGAATAGCCATAACTTATAATGAAGAAGGTAATATAGTACAGTACACCGAAGATGACTTGGAAATGGATGAATGGGTTTCAAACTGGAAAATTGAATTCGTTTACAACCAAGATGGGACCATTAGTTATGAGAGCGAATCTCGAAATAATAATTATGGTGATCAAGGGGTTTTAAGAAGTGTAGATGAAAATATTATAGATGAAGGAGTAGATAGCGATGAAGGCTACGAAGATTATTTCAGAGACACTTACTATGGAATCACTTTGGATCAATTCCTGGATATGGAAGAATATTGGGTTGATTTCTTCCTCTGGTACGACATGGAAATTAAATATGAATATAAAGACAGTGAAAGCGGAGAATATTACATAGACGAATACAGGGTATTAGTTGATGAGTCAGAGAATCAGAAAGTTTTTAAGTGGGCATGGCAACCTTATAACTCTGAGACGGACACATATGCTGATACCCTCGAATATAGTACTAGCCGTACGGTTGCAAATTATACAGATGGGAAAATTACTAATCTGCTTTATGAATATGAATATGAGGGACAATGGAGACCTGATTATAAGATGGAATATACCTATGGAACTGGAAACACGGTCTCCAATGAAACCCCTGATGAAATAGCAACGGCTTTCAGCCTTCACCAAAACTACCCAAATCCCTTCAACCCAAGCACAAAAATTAGTTTTGCTTTGCCTCAAGCTACAGAAGTGAAACTTCAGGTATTTGACATGCTGGGCCGAAATGTAGCCACTTTAGTTAATGGACGAAAAGCAGCTGGCACTCATGCCGTTAACTTTGACGCTGGCAATTTATCATCTGGTACTTATATCTACCGAATTGAAGCGGGGAACTTCACCCAAACCCGCAAGCTGATGCTGATTAAGTAAGAGCAAGATTTAGACTTCATGACGAAGAGCCGGTTCAGGAAATTGAATCGGCTTTTTCTATATCAATCCACATCACAATTCCGTAATTTTAGCGCTGAAATAATATCAGTTCTACAATGGATATAGAAGAAAAGCTAAAACAAATTAAATCAAGGTTCGAAGAAGTAAATGCGGCGATGAGCGATCCGTCCGTTTTTGACGATCCTGATAAATATACCGAGCTCACCAAAGAACGTAGCGACCTGGAGGAACTGGTTCAGGATTATGACACCTGGAGTGATCTGAAGAACCGGCAGAAGGGCAATAAAGAACTCATTGAGATGAATGAGGATGCCGAGATTACGGAAATGGCTCGCGAAGAGAATACAGAGATTAAGCAACAGCTGGCCGATCTGGAAGAGGAAATCAAGATGAAGCTGATTCCTAAAGATCCGGAGGATTCCAAGAACGCCATTATTGAGGTTAGAGCAGGTACAGGAGGCGATGAAGCCGCTATTTTCGCTGGAGATTTGTTTGAAATGTATCGCCGATATGCCGACAAGCAGGGCTGGAAGATGAGTATCATGAGTATCAATCACTCTGAGAAAGGCGGATATAAAGAAATTGTATTTCAGCTGGAAGGGAATGAAGTGTTTGGAAAGATGAAGTATGAAAGTGGTGTACATCGGGTACAGCGGGTGCCTGAAACCGAAAGTCAGGGCCGCGTTCACACCTCAGCTGCAACTGTAGCCGTTCTTCCGGAAGTTGAAGAAGTAGATATTGATATTAACATGGGAGATGTGCGGGTTGATACATTCCGTGCCAGTGGTGCTGGTGGACAGCACGTAAATAAGACGGATTCAGCTATTCGCCTGACTCATGAACCGACAGGTATTGTAGTTGAGTGTCAGGAAGAGCGCTCACAGCATCAAAACAAAGAAAAAGCCATGACCATGCTTCGGGCCAAGATGTATGATATTGAGCTGGAGCAAAAGCAAAAAGAGAGAGCGGCTGAACGTAAAAGTCAGGTTTCAACAGGCGACCGTTCTGCTAAAATTCGTACCTATAACTTTCCGCAGGGCAGGTTCACCGATCATCGCATCAATCTTACGCTTTATGATTTAGATAACATCATGAAAGGCGGAATTGACGAAGCTATAGAAGCACTTCGGGTTCAGGACAATCTGGAAAAACTAAACGCCTTAGCCGAAGAATAAAAAAAGCCTGTATCGATTATGACGCAGGCTTTTTCAGGAGATATCGATATGATCGATACGTTAATTTTTATCCGGCTTTGGGAGCTGCAGCAAGTAGTTCTTCACTTGCTTCATCTTTAAACTGTTCAAAGTTATGGATAAACATCTCAGCCAGGATTTTGGCTTTTTTGTCGTAAGCTTCTTTGTCTTTCCATGTATTTCGTGGAATCAGAACTTCTGAAGGAACGCCATTAACTGAGGTCGGGATTTGGAAACCGAAAACTGGGTCATTTTGATATTCTGCCTTTTCAAGGTTTCCGGCAATGGCTTCGCTTAGCATTTTACGGGTATGAGGCAGCTTCATTCGGTGACCTTCACCATACTCACCACCTGTCCATCCCGTGTTAACTAACCATACATTGGCATCATGCTTACGGATTTTCTCTGCCAGTAATTCTGCATATACCGTTGGGTGCAAAGGCATGAAAGGAGCTCCAAAGCAAGCTGAAAAAGTGGCTTGTGGTTCTGTTACACCTCGTTCTGTTCCAGCAACTTTGGCTGTATAACCACTGATAAAGTGATACATAGCCTGGTCGGGAGTTAGTTTTGAAATGGGAGGGAGTACGCCAAAAGCATCACATGTTAAAAAGATGATGTTTTCAGGATGTCCGCCTTTCCCGGTATTACTAGCATTTGGTATAAACTCCAGCGGATAAGAACAGCGGGTATTTTGAGTCAGGCTGACATCGGAGAAATCAGGCTCACGGTTCTCATCCAGTACCACATTTTCCAGAATGGTACCCGGCATTTTTGTTGTGGCGTGAATCAGCGGTTCGTTCTCTTTAGAGAGATTAATAGTCTTTGCGTAACAGCCACCTTCAAAATTAAAAGTACCTTCATCACTCCAGCCGTGTTCATCGTCTCCAATAAGTGTTTTATCAGGATCCGCAGAAAGGGTGGTTTTACCTGTTCCGGACAGGCCAAAAAATACAGCCGTCTTTCCATTTTCGTCATGGTTTGCAGAGCAATGCATGGCCATCACGCCTTTTTTAGGAAGCAGGTAATTCATTACGGAGAAAATTCCTTTTTTCACTTCCCCAGAGTAAAGAGTACCACCAATAAGAATGATCTTTTTATCAAAGTTACACAGGATAAAAGTACTGGTTCGGGTTCCGTCTTTCTCCGGATCTGCTTTTAGGTGGGGAGCAGCTAAAACGGTAAATTCCGGCTCGTGATTCTCCAGCTCTTCAGCGGTAGGACGAATAAACATGTTGTGAGCAAAAAGGCCATGATAAGCCGCTTCACTAACAACACGAACATTAAGTCTGTTATTTTCATCCGCTCCACAAAACAAGTCTTTCACAAACAGGTCCTTGTTTTGCAGGTAGTTCACAACTTTTTCGTACAAGTTGTCAAAAACATCTTCCGAAATAGGCTGGTTCACATCTCCCCAGTCAATATCATCGTGGATAGAAGGCTGATCTACAATAAATTTATCTTTGGGAGAGCGACCTGTGAACTTACCCGTGAGAACACGCAATGCATAATCTTTGGTTAGAACAGCTTCATTACGAAGGATAGCTTGTTCATAGAGTTCAGAAGGTGAGAGGTTCCAAAACACATTTTCATTATCACCCAAACCAATATAATCCAGGCTTTTTATAGAATTTGGCTGGGTCATTGTATCTACACTCATATCACTTTTTGTGGTTCAATTTTATAAGTCTCAAAGGTAAGGAGAAGCTCTAATAATATTAACCTTTCAAGACCGTAAAACTTAAATACGAAAAGATTAATGAAATAGCTTGGAAGCGCTTTTCTAAGTAATGAAGATGGGTTTCTTTACTTAAATAAGATTGACAAGAAGGATGAATACTTGAATTATTAAAGCAAGGTCGAGGCAAGGCTTCAAAAATATTTACTTTTCTGCTGCTTAAGCTGTGGAAATAATATAAAAATCAGAGATTATTCTCAGTTACTGTTTTTTCAATTAGCTCTAAACGTTCTGGTTTTTCCCAGCTGGTATAGTGTATTTCAAGCCACTCTTTTACAGTTTCTGTAAAAGGATAATCCAATCCAATTGAACTGCCAAGCTCGCGATACCCATCAACTAACAGCGAATCGGATTGTTCAAACTTATCTTGTTGAGATAAACTAAATCCATAGGCACTTTTTGTCTGAGCCACTCTCCAGCTATCAGAAGGGTAACCGCTGAGGCGAATTTCATGGGCTTTCTTCAGCATTTCTTCTGCTTTTTTAAGTTGACCGGTTTCCAGGTAGGCAAGTCCTAATGCAAAAAGAGGATCTGAGGTTCGTGGATGGCTGGGAGGATAAATTTGTTTATACTCTTCGTTTACCTGATTGAGTATTTCCACTGCCTGATCATAGTTTCCAGTCCGCAGGTCTATTCTCCCCAGATTTAGCCTCGTACGGGAAACATAAGGGTGTTGATCTCCATAGAGTTTGGTTAGTTTTTGGAAGGCAATATTTAGTAAAGAGTCTGCTTTTTTATACTGTTCCTGTTCCAATTTAATATGGCCTAAACTTCCAATACCAAGGGCCACGTCAATACTATTTTCATCTGTAAGATTACGATGCATGGCAAGGGAAGCAAGCTGTTGTTTCTCGGCTTCCTCGAGTTGGCCACTTTCCCTGAGCAGAGCCGAATAGTTACTCATAATGATGGCGGTATTTGGATGATCTCCCAAGACCTCCTGATACATTTCAACCGACTGTCTGTAATAAGGCCTTGCCTGGTTATACAAACCCTGAGCATGAAAAAGAGTAGCCAGATCATTGAGGTTTTTGGCTACATGTGCATGATTCTCCTGTCCATGAATTGTGTACCGCAAATTTAGTGCTTTAGTGAGCATTGAATCTGCCGTATCATAATCCCCCTTATTAAACCACATCAGGTTTCCTAAGTGATTTAGAGCAGAAATAGCAGGCTGATTTTCAAGACCTTCTTCCGTTTGTTCAAAGTAGCCAATGCTTTCAATGAGTAAAGACTCTGCTTCAGAGAATCTGCCTTGTTCCTGGTAGAGAAAGGCCAGGTTTCTCATGGCTTCAGCTTGTGCAAAATCAGGGCCTGAGCTGATTTGTTTTTGTAACTCAAGAGCGTCTGTAAGTAGTGTTTCGGCCTTCGCAAATTCACCAAGACTGTTATATACATCGCCGATCACACTTTTCATTTCAGCCTGAATCTCGGGTTGATTTATAAGTTCATCATCAATCTTGTCGGAACCATACCTAAGTATGGAACCCAGTGTCTGATCCAGACCACTTTCAGACTCTTCAAAATAGGGGTTTGATTGACTGAAAAGGTCGGTAAGAAATCCAGCCACTTCCTCAGCTTTTTGAGCTTCAAGCTGTGCTTGATTTCGTTCCTGGGTAATCCTCCAGGTATAAAATCCAATTAAAGCTGAAATCCCAATCAGGATACCAGCGGCAATAGTGATACCCTGACGATGCCGGCGCATGAATTTCCCTGAACGGTAGCGGAATGAGTCGTCACGTGCTGAAACCGGTAATCCTTCATTATAATTGTTTAGGTCGTTGAGGAAATCACTGGCGGTACGGTAGCGTGATTCCGGCTCTTTGCGAATTGATTTCATGATAATCGCATCGAGATCACCTTTCAGCTTTTCTCTGGTATCCTTTCCTGCAACCGAACTTGGCAGTTCAGGTTCTTTTTCTACAATGATTTGTTCAACCTGGTATCTGGTCAGGTCGTCCAGATCAAAAGGCTCCTGCCCGGTAAGAAGTTTATAGAGAATCACACCCAGAGAGTAGAAATCAGAAGCCGTGGTGATGTTTCCGTTTATAATCTGTTCAGGAGAGGCATATCTCAGTGTTAAAATCTGTGTCCCGGTTTTGGTAATGCTGAAGTCGTCATCATCAAGAAGTTTAGAAATACCAAAATCGAGGATTTTTACATTTCCTTGCTGATCAATAAGAATGTTATCCGGTTTCAGGTCGCGATGGATGGTAAGGTTTTCATGTGCATATTGAACGGCGTCCAGTACTTTTTTGAACAGCTCAATTTTTTGTTCTATGGAACAGTTTTGTTGCTGGCAATATTCGGTGATTGGCTCACCATCAATATATTCCATTATAATAAACGGAAAGCCCTCATCCGTAACGCCGCCATCGTAAAGCTGAGCAATTCCGGGATGCTTTAGATTTGCAAGGATCTGCTGTTCTTTCTTGAATCGTTGGATGTTTTCATCAGTAGCACGGTGTTTCTGAATGATTTTCAGCGCTACTTCATGAGTAAAGTCCTCATCAGCACGCTCGGCCCGAAATACTGAGCCCATTCCTCCCTCGCCGATTTTCTCCGTAATGATATATGAGCCGATTTTGGTTCCAATTACAGAATGGTCTGTGGAAAGGGAAGACAGGTCTTGGGATGCCTGGTCAAATAATCCTTCTTTGTATTTTTCAGGATGTTCAAGCCATCCTTCAGATTCAGTAATGGAAGCAAGCAGTAATTTTACTTCATTATGCAGATCTTCATTGCCCTTACATCTTTTCAGCAGATATGCTTCTCTCTTGTCGATAGGTAGTTCTAAAACCTCATCTATAATCGTTTCAACTGTTTGCCAGTTATAATTGTCCATAAATAAAAAATTGCCAATGAATTACTCGCCTTCCAAAAACATCCTTTAGAATATTCTACGTAGAATGATTCCCGGAACGCTCATTTCTATACTTCGAATTTCCCCTTAAGCTCTTTGTAGAGCCATCCTCTTGCTTTCATCCAATCTCTTTTTACTGTGCTTTTAGAGATACTAAGTGCTTCTGCAGTATCTTCAATGGTCATTTCCCCAAAAAACCTCATTTCAACAACTTTAGCCAGACGTGAATTTAGTTTTTCAAGCTCATTCAAAGCATCATCGATATCAATTAGTTCTTTAGCTTGTTTCTTCTGTTTGCTGAAAAGTTCATCGATATAGGTGAGGTCCTTATTTTTTCCACCTCGTTTTTGAGCATGTTTTTTTCGGGCATGGTCGATCAGGATTTGCCTCATACATTTAGAGGCTATAGCCAGAAAGTGACTTTTATCGGTAAAGCTGATATTTGACTGGTCAATCATTTTCAGATAGGCTTCATGAACCAGCTCTGTTTTGGAAAGAGTATGATCATCTCTTTGGTGTCTCATATGGCGATAAGCAAGCTGTTTCAGCTCTCCATAGATAAGAGGATAAAGCTGTTCGTAAACTTTATTTTCTCCCGACTTAAGCCGTTGTAAAAGCTGAGTTACTTCTTCTTTTTTCATCCGAAACCCTTAGTAATGAATGCTGCTCAAATAATAACAGAAAATTCAAAGCTGAGGGATTAAAGTCAAAATTAAATTAATTTTAAAGGAAGTAAAGTTAATAGCTTAATAATTAATGCGTTGGGTGCTTTAAAAGCCGGAACCGTGAAATTCAGATAAACCCTGATTGAGAAAATTTTGTCTTTTCTGCGATTGGGAATGAGCGGTTTCTCTTCTCTGCTTCGTAATAAATGATGTAATGCCGATAAAATGACTCTCATTAAATAAGAAAATGAACCCTTTTAGATTTTCTTTACGCATACAAGTATAAGTACAAGCAAATATCTTTTGCTTTACAAATGGGGTTTTCGGGGCTCAGAATGAAAGGAAGGCATTTCGCCTTCCTTTTTTTATGCATTCTATTTGGTCAGGACTTTCCATAATTTATCAGTTCACTAAAATCTATTTTTATGGGTGAACAAAAAGTATCAATAGGGTTAATACAGACTTCTTCCTCCAAAAATCCCAAAGACAATCTATACCAACAAATGGGACTGATAAGAGAAGCTGCAGAGAAAGGAGCTCAAATTATATGTCTTCAAGAGCTTTTTAATACCACCTATTTTTGTGTGGATTATGATGAAGCAAACTTTGACTGGGCAGAACCACTGGATGGAGCCTTGGTAAAAAGCCTTTCGGGTTTAGCTAAGGAACTCAAAATTGTGCTGGTTGCTCCTTTTTTTGAAAAAAGAGCAAAGGGTATTTATCACAATTCCCTGGTAGTGATTGATGCTGACGGAAGTGTATTGGGAAGCTATAGAAAAATGCACATTCCCGACGACCCTGGATTTTATGAGAAATACTATTTTACTCCCGGTGATGAAGAAACCGGTTTCAAAGTTTTTGATACAGCCTATGGTAAAATAGGCACCTTGATATGCTGGGATCAATGGTATCCGGAAGCAGCTCGCATTACTGCTTTGAAAGGGGCTGATATCTTGTTTTATCCCACGGCTATAGGCACACTCGCCACCGAAGGCAAACAAGAGGCAAGAGAATATCAGGATGCTTGGGAAACCATTCAGCGAAGCCACGCGATAGCCAATGGTTGCTATGTTGCTTCCGTAAACCGGGTGGGTAAGGAATCAGGATCTAAATTCTGGGGTGGTTCTTTTGTAGCCGGGCCATTTGGGCAGATACTAAATAAAGCAGGAAGCAAAGAAGAAATTCTTGTCACTGAAATTGATTTGGGTGAGATTGATAAACAACGCAAAGCCTGGCCTTTTTTCCGGGATCGGAGAATCGAATTGTACAAACCCATTTTAAAAAGAATAGACGATTAGTGGATACTTCAGATTTACGGATGCCTGCAGAGTGGTCCCGGCATTCAGCTACCCAGCTTCACTGGCCCTCAAATCGTAAAACCTGGCCAGGAGAACGACTGGAAAGAGTGGAAGAGGTTTATTGCAGAATCATAGAAGAATTGCATTTCTTTGAACCGATACATTTGTTTGTTGAAAGCCTTGGAATTCGAAACCGGGTAATGCAGAAGCTTTCTGGCCGGGCTGTGGATTTGGATCGGGTGATCATACATCAGCAAAAGATAAATGATGTGTGGGCTCGTGATTGTGGCCCCATTTTTGTTCAGCATGAGTCGGGCAATTTTGTGATCACGGATTGGGATTATAATGCCTGGGGCGAAAAGTATCCGCCGTGGGAGGATGATAATGCCATTCCTGCTTTTATCGCTGATAAATACGGAGTGAACCGGGTTCGTCCGGGGATTATTTTGGAGGGTGGCTCGATTGATGTAAATGGAGATGGAGCATTACTTACAACCGAATCAGTATTGCTTCACGAAAACCGTAACCCTGATCTTTCTAAAGAAGATATCGAAAAATACTTGCGAACATACCTTGGTGTCAATCAAATTATTTGGCTTAAAAGAGGGTTAGCGGGAGACGATACCGATGGCCATATTGACGACCTCACCCGCTGGCTGAATAAAGACACCGTTCTGACGATGGTTTGCGAAGATAAAGAAGATGTAAACTACGAAGCATTGCAGGAAAACCTTGAAATCCTGAAACAGGTTGAATTGAAAGGGGGGAATAAACTCAATATTGAAACGCTTCCACTTCCTCAAACTAAAATAGACGGGGCAACGGTGGATGGCTCAGAATACGTACCTGCCAGCTATGCTAATTTCTATATAGCTAATGGAACTGTGCTTGTTCCTCTTTACGATAAAAAGTATGATGGGAAAGCACTGGAACTACTTCGAAAATACTTCCCGGGAAGGAAAGTCATTGGTATAGAATGCTCTGATTTGGTATGGGGACAAGGTTCCATCCACTGCATTACACAACAGTGGTATGGCATAAACTAGTTGTTAGAAGTTAAATTTTCTTCTTCGTTGGTAATGCGGGTCGGAGTTTGCTCTGCTGAAATGATCACTTTTGCAGCTTTGGCAATTGCTTTTATAGTGTTGGTAGTGTGTAAGATGTTTAACGTACTAAACTCATCGGTAACGTTATGATAATCCTGATCAACATCGATAGGTGTTGTGCTTATTGTATGAGCCGGGACACCTAATTTGGCAAGAGTCGCATTATCAGAACGATAAAATAGGTTCTGATTTGGGTAAGGATCAGGATAAAATACAAAGTTGGAGTCAGATACAGAGTTCTGAAGAATTTCTCCAAAGGTGGATTTATCAAAACCAGTTATCCATGCAGAGTTTGGCCCTTCAACGGCTGGTTTACCAATCATTTCTATGTTAAACATAGCTGTGATTTTATCAGGATTTAACTGCCTGGAAAAAAACTTAGAGCCGTAACCACCTACTTCTTCTGCTGTGAACCCCACAAAATAAAGCGTTCGTTCGGGTTTAGGCATTTTCTGAAAATAACGTGCCAGCTCTATTACAGCAGAAACCCCAGAGGCATTATCATTTGCACCATTTGCTATTGAATCCTCATCAACGGCTGAAACTACTCCGATATGGTCATAGTGAGCAGTAAAAAGAACGATCTCATTTTCGCGCTTCCCCTCAATCTTTCCGACTACATTGGAAAGGGTCTGACTTTTAATATTGTTTTCTAAGGTAATATCATAAGAGTCAATTTTACCGTCAAAAAGAATGAATACGTCATTGGGTTTTGAGTCGAGTTCGAACGTGCGGTTTGACCGGGTAAAATAGGTTCGATAACGATGGAACCATTTTTCATGCTCTTTATCAACAATGATAACCGATGATTGATCATCGGAAGAATATTCACCAAACTTATCACGATAATTATCCTGTTCAGATATGTAATGGACATCAGAGTTTTCAGGGGTCCAGTTAACCATTTCAGCATTGGTAAGTCCAAAGTAATGCTGATCTCCTAATTCTTTGTTATTAACCGAAACCAGGGCCTGTTTTGGTTTCAACGCATAGATATTGAATTCCTGTCTGTAGCTGTCATGATCAGGCAGGGTAGAAAGTCCGATTTGATCAAACTCTGCAGAAATAAAATCAGCGGCATTATCAATTCCACTTCCAAAAGCATGCCGACCTTTCATTTGGTCAGAACTTAAGGTTTGAATAATGCGAGATACATTTTGTTCTGACACATTTGGTTGTTGAGTGCAGCCAGAAATTAAAAATCCAATGGTAGTCGCTAATAAAATTGGTAACGATGGGATATTAACCATGTTGAATTTTGACATTTGAATTTAAACTATGGCTAATTTTAAGCAACCTTTTTATATCTATTTGAAAAAAAATGATACGTAAGCGTAAAGCTCTGTAAAATTATGAGAACCATTTTTTAAGAGAGGATTTTACCATTTCAACTGAGATGGGCTTGGATAAAAAGTCATTCATGCCAGCTTTTATGCAACGTTCGCGATCTTCAAAAAAAGCGTTGGCGGTCATCGCAATTATAATTGGTTGTTTATGTTCAGGCAGGGTATTTCTGATTTGTTTGGTAGCCTCAATACCATCCATAACAGGCATTTCCATGTCCATAAAAACCAAGTCGTAGGTTTTCGAATGAAGCTGTTTAAGTGCTTCCTGTCCATTGGTGGCAATATCAGGATTTAGATTATTTTTACTGAGTATGCTGGTGATCACTTTTTGATTCATAAAATTATCTTCGACAACTAAAATTTTAAGCGCATTTAGATCTGTACCTGAATCATGATCTGCATATTTAAAATCTTCTTTATTCTGTTCATCAGGTTCAGTTTCTTCAGCTTTTATAGTGAAGAAAAATGATGTTCCCTGACCTGCTTCGCTTTCAAACCAAATATCACCACCAAGAGCCTCTACCAGTTTTTTGCTAATAACAAGTCCCAAACCGGTTCCTCCATGCTTGCGTGTTCGGCTGGAATCTACCTGAGTGAAGCTTTTAAAGAGCCGGTGAGCATCTTTTTCTGAAATACCAGTCCCTGTGTCAGTAATTTCAAATAATAAGTTACCCGGTTTATCGAAGTTTGAATTGGGCCGGACAAGTATGGAGATTTTACCTTCAGAGGTGAACTTAATCGCATTTCCAATAAGATTGATCAGTATTTGCTTAAAGTGTGTTTCATCAGTGACACACCACATAGGAGTGTCTCGAGTTATTTCCAGAGAAATAGAAATGTTTTTTCCGGATGAAAGCGGAGAAAGCATATTCAATATTTCTTTAATTGCCTGCCTGATATTGACAGGGTGCAAAATGGGTTCAATTCCTGCAGATTCAAATTTAGAGTAGTCCAGGATGTTATTGATGATATCGAGCAGGTTTTCACCACTTTGCTTGATGTTTTGTGCAAACTCCTGCTTTTCCTGTTCCGAGTTTGATTCAAGCAGTAAATCAGATAACCCAATCACCGCATTCAGAGGAGTTCTGATTTCATGGCTCATGGTAGACAGAAACTGACTCTTGGTTTTGGCTGCTTCTTCTGCTTTAACCCTTGCCCGACTTAAGGAATTTGTAAACCGATAGGAAAGAATCAGCGATTGCAAAAAGAAGAAGGAGAAAAACCCAATGAAATTGAGTAGAAGGTTTTCTTCAACCAGCGTTAGATACTCCAGAAGATTGTGCATAAAAACAGTGAAAACCATAACCACACTAGCCAGCGCAAAACCAGCACCTTCTCTTTTATTTAAAGCAGCTTTTATATAAATCCAGGTAATGTAAGCGAGGGCCACCGGAATAGCACCAAAAAACAAGTTGATCAGAGATGTGAAATAGAACGGAGGGAAGAGAAGAGTAATGAGCGACAAAACTCCAAAAATTGCTGCAAAGGTATAGATGATCCTTTTTGAAGTTTCCTGAGGATATAATTTCTGTACAAAAAGACAGAAAATGGCTGCTGTAAAGTAAAGCGAAAAGTACTCAGCTTTAATGGTGAGTATCCAGGGCAGGTATGGGAATAAATAGTGAAGGGGGTAGAGTTCAGTTCCAAAAATGCGATAGCTGAAGAAGAAACAAACAAAAGCAAAATATAGCATAGGGACCTCATGCCGGCCAAATAGGTAAAGCCCCATAAAGAAAAGCCCAATCATAAAAAGGCAACCGGTTAAAAGAAGGATAAAACCGATTTCGATTGTTCGTTCGCGCTCAAGAAATTCTTCTGTCCCTAATTTTATGGGTAAACGTATACCACCTTTGCTGTGTCTGAAATTAGATACATGCAAAACCATCTGCAGCGTATCGGAAGTAAAATGGTCAATAGAAACAGTTTGAGGCAACCAAAAAGGAGTATAGGTCTCTCTGCTAGTGGCCACCTGACCATTTCGTGAAACTTCCTCGCCGTTTATATAAAGGGTATAAGCAGTATATAGATCAGGTATGGTTAGTGATAGCGGCGGATGGTCTTTAGGTTTGAGGATGGTTAAGTTGTAGGTGGCGTATCCATAAGAAGATAGTTCAGGATCTTCATTCCAGAGATGAGGAAAGTCTACAAAAGACGTTGATGAGTCGATATTTACCTTTTCAGGTGGAACAAGTTTTTTCCAATAAAAACCCCATTCTCCATTCAATTGAATAGATTTTTGTTCCTGAAAGTCAACAACAGATAAATCAATTACGCCTCTCTCAGCGAGTGGTTGACCTATTGATGGTGTACTGTATAATAAAAATAGAACCCAGATACAGACTATGCTGTATAGATTACGGCCGCTTATTTGCATTACTTACCCTGACGTATTGTATAGCCAGAATGTATGGAAATGAAAGTCTATTTAATATTAGAACTTAAACGGCTTCGGCTGGCTGCCACTTAAAATCTGGATCCCCAAAGTTTTTGAGTGTTCTATAGTGTGAAGCAACGGCTTGGCGAAACGTCGGGTGATGATTGTAGGGAATGCCAAATTCTTTGGCTGTTTCTTCTACTATATAACTGATTTGAGGATAATGAATACTGCACACTTTTGGGAAGAGATGGTGCTCAATCTGAAAATTAAGTCCGCCGATGTACCAGGACAGAGGTTTGTTTTCCCGGGCAAAATTATTGGTTGTAATCATTTCATGAATCGCCCAGTGGTTTTCAATAACGTTGTCTTCGTTGGGCTCAGGGTGCATCGTTTCTTCTACTACATGAGCAAGTTGGAAAATAATCCCCAGAATAAAACCAGCGGTTAGGTGGAGACTCATAAATCCAATTAGCCAGTGATACCAGGTGATATCCAATAGGAGTAATGGTAAGGCAATGGTGTAGCCATAATAAATGACTTTTGTCACAACCAAAGTAACCCACTCAGAAATCGGGTGTTGTTTATTTTCGTAAGGACCTAAAGGATTTTTAAAAAAGTACCAATAGTCTTTAACAAAAACCCAGAAGAAGGTGGCAAAACTATAAGCAAAAAACGCCAGAATATGCTGCAGGCGATGTACAGGTTTGTGCTTGGAATGTGGAGAAAGGCGAATGAATGCGGCTACCTCCAGGTCTTCATCATGGCCGTGAATATTCGTGTAGGTGTGATGAATAATGTTATGGGTAATTTTCCAGATGTAGCCATTAGCACCCATTAAATCAAAAGTAAGGCCGAGCAGATAATTAACCGTGTTGTTGGAAGAGTAGGCTCCATGAAGAGCATCGTGAGCTACAGAAAAGCCGATACCAGCCATTCCAACTCCCATGGCAATGCAAAGAACCCACATTGCACCAAGGGAGAGCTGACCGGTTATGATTAATGCATAAGCTCCAAAATAAAGAGTCAACAAAGCTATAGTCTTAATGACCATAGCTGCATTTGCATGCTGAGATAGATTGTTTTCTGAAAAATATTCGTTCACCCTTTTTTTGACGGTGCGGCTGAATTCTTTATCAATTTTATTATTGAACGTAACCTTTTCTACACTCACGAAGCCCCATTTTTAGTTAATCATTGCCATCACTCAAAATACGTATAATTATGCCAAAATCATTCTTTAGCTAGTGTTATCATTAGTCCACGTTTCGAAAGTCGTTTGACAAGTAAATTACCCAATGCCGATATAGGGGTTTTAATTCCCGATTGTGACTTCAGTTTGTCTGAGTTTTCAGCTAAGCAGAGAGCTGATTCACATAAAAAGAATACGGTAGATTTATTTCCCGGATCACCAGGATACCTCATTTTCAAAGAAGCCTTTTGTCCTTTTTCATTTCGGGCAATAGCTCGCAGCTTGAAATACCCATTTTCAATCTGTTCTTCAGAAGGCCCCTCTCCTGGTGCAGGCATTATTTTTTGGAGTAGATGTCTGAACCATTTATAGGGCCCAAAAAAAGTTATAGAAAGCACAATTGTTGATACCACTAAAAAAGGGAGGGGATTATACCATTTACCAAGGGTAGAGTGCTCGCTGTAAGAGATGCTTTCAGCATAAGGTATGCCCTGAATTCTCATTAAATCGGCTGTTTTATAAACTACCTTGGAATTAATAGCTCCCATGATAAACGGTGCCGACCAGCGTTTTATAGCGGTGTCAAACCCAAAAAACTGAACGTCTTTGGGAGTATGTATTTGCTGAACATTGTCACCATTCAGTAATAATGAAGGATCATTCATTTTTTTGTACTCACCGGTTTCAAACTTGTTCAGCATCGTAGCGATTGTGCCGCCATTGAATCCTCCACTAATTGAATAATAGCTTTTGATGCTTAGCTTTTCGGGATGATCAAATTCTTTTTGCAGCAGATAAGAAGTGATGTCGGCAGGTACAGAATCGAAGCCGGAAAAAGGAATCAGAAGAGCTCCGCTATTTTCAGCATCCTTTTCGTATTTGATGGTCATTTCTTTAATAAAGCCCACTTCTCCGGTTATATCCAGGTAATGAGTTCCATAGGTGGCACATGCTGAAATTACATTTTCTCCATACAGTGAAAATGGACCAGCTGTAGTAATGATTATCTTTGCTTTTTGAACAACTTCCTCAACCTTTCTTTTATTAAGGTTATCGACGATAAAGCACCGATCATCCGGGATATTCAATTCATGGGATAGTGCTGTGACTTTATCTGGATTTCTGGCGGCAATCCCCCATTTGAAAGATTCCGGGGCATGTTTTTTGAGATAATGAGCAGCCCGTTTGCCGGTAAATCCGGTTGCTCCAATAAGGATGAGATCAAATGGTTTATCAATCATAGTACTATCAAAAGGAAATAGAAGGTATAAAAAAACCCCTCACTTGATTCAAGTGAGGGGTTGATAAATAAAGAATCAATGGATAGAATTATCCGACTCTTGAAACTTCTACAGCGCTAAGGCCTTTAGGAGTTTCTTCGACTTCGAATTCTACTTCTTCACCATCAGCAAGCCCCTCTTCAAATCCAAGGTTTTGAATGTTGTTGCGGTGAACAAAAATATCTTTTCCACCATTTTCAGGTTCGATGAAACCAAAACCTTTTTGTGCATCAAACCATTTAATTTTACCGTATTCCATAATGTGTTGTGTTGTATTGAACGCAGCGTATCCTTAAAGTTCAGTTAATGAAGTATTTAAGAGTGCGGCTGCATAATTTTTTGTTAGTTGTACAAACTATAGAGGGGAAACAAATACTAAACTAAATTACTAATACTGATTCTTACCATACATTTGCATCACCTCTAATATCTTCTTTATTACAATTAATACCAAATAATGCCCTGTTTATTTAGTAGATATGTACAACAGGAAAATTAGGATTGTTTGTTTGAAATTTGATTAAGAGGTTCTGAGCTAGATTACTTGTAAACTAACCAGACAATAAATGTGATCATGAGTACTTTTATATGGGTGTCTGGTATGGTTAGAATGAATATAATTTGGATCCAGTGACTAATTTGTCGGCATATAAAAAGCTTAGCGGGTACCGGAGTTTAGTTTCGGGAATTTTGGTTTTGTTTTCGGCTTTTTTTATAGATGAAAAGCAAATATGTGCCCAAAATACGGTCTTAAGTGAAACTGAGAAAACTACATTTAATATAAATGGGAGACCTGATCGGCCGGTTATTGTTCCATTCGAGCTTATAAATAACCTGATTATTATAGAAGCCAGTGTAAATGGGTCAGTACCTTTGAAGTTTATAGTTGATACTGGCGTAAGCAACACACTTATAAGCTCCTTGCCAAATGGGGAAGAAGTTTTTCTGGAAAGCTCACGAACAGTTACTCTATCGGGTTTGGGTGAAGGAGAACCAGTTGAGGCTTTTTATGCTGATCAAAACAAACTTAATATTGGAAGGATTGAGGGAAATAATGTAGAAATTCTTTTTCTAAAGACGGATATTTTTAAGCTTTCCTCTTTAATGGGAACGTACGTTCATGGCTTAATCGGGTACGATTTATTTTCTCAATATGCAGTTGAAATTGATTATCAAAATAAAAAGTTGGTCTTATATGACCCAGTAGAATTTGAAGAGAAGTTTGAAGAACTACCCAAGCATCGAAAGTGGTTTAAGCTTCCAATTCATATTGAGCAAAAAAAACCATACATAGAACTCGATTTTAAGCATAATCCGGGAGTCTCGTATACTCAAATCCGGTTGTTGATTGATTCCGGATCAAGTAATGCTTTTTCCCTTTATACAATGACTCATGATAGCATTGTAGTTCCCCAATCAAATATCAGTACTCTTATTGGTGTAGGGCTGAGTGGAAACGTAAATGGCTACTTGGGTAGGGTTCAAAAAATGAAACTGGGAAGTGAATATATTTTTGAACAACCTGTTGTAGCTTACCCTGATAGTTTTGCCATACGTAAAGCTTTTGAGTTAGGTGACAGGAATGGAAGTCTTGGCGGAGAAGTGCTCCGTCGATTTAAAATTATTTTTCACTATAAGGGTGGTTATATACTACTAAGAAAAAATAAAGACTTTGGAGATGACTTTAATTACAACCTTAGTGGAATAGAAGTAAACACTCCTGTTCCGAATCTTCCAATTTATGTTATTTCCGATATAAGGGAAGGCTCTCCTGCTCAGAAGGATGGGGTTCAGGTTGGAGACATTATTAAGTACATAAATGGGGAGGCAGCAGCTCGTATGAATTTAAATGATGTGCTTAATATTTTTCAGAAAAGACAGGATTCGAGAATAAGACTTAGAGTTCAAAGAGACAGTTTATATAAAAGCTTTCGGTTTAAGCTAGAAAACGAGCTTAAGGTTGATCCTAAAAAATAATATTTACCGAATTTGACAGGAAATTCAGCTCCAGAATTGGTAAATACTCATCGTTACTCTTCAATTAAAAAATTATTCTAACTATGAAAGCAGGTATAAAAGCATTTGTATTTCTATGCAGTTTCTCGATAGCAGCTTTTCCTAAAATGGGTGTTAGCCAGGCTGTAAGCGTGGCCCCCGATTCTTCCCCAACTGAACGGGTATCCAAAGTAGACTGGTCCAAGACCTCTGACCATCAGGTTACTATCAAAGGCAAGAAGATTCCTTATACAACCACCGTCGGTAACCAACCAGTATGGAATGAGGAAGGAAAACCAATAGCCACTTTATTTTATACTTATTACGAGCGTTCAGATATAAAAAATAAAGAGCGTCGCCCATTGGTTTTTTCATTTAACGGAGGCCCGGGTTCGGCATCTGTGTGGATGCACATTGGTTATACCGGACCTAAAAAACTGAAAATTGATGACGAAGGTTTTCCTATTCAACCCTACGGAGTAGAAGATAATCCACATTCTATTTTGGACGTTGCTGATATTGTTTTTGTGAATCCGGTAAATGTGGCTTTCTCCCGTATCATTGATTCTGAAACAGATCGTTCTGAGTTTTTTGGCGTGAACGCTGATATTGAGTACCTGGCCGACTGGATCAATACATTTGTAAACCGGCAGAATCGCTGGCCTTCCCCAAAATACCTTATTGGTGAAAGCTATGGTACAACTCGTGTATCCGGTTTGGCTAATGAGCTTCAGTCTTCTTACTGGATGTATCTGAATGGAGTGATTTTAGTTTCTCCAACCGGACTTGGTGTTGAGAGAGAGGGGGCAGTAGAAGATGCTACCGCTTTGCCATACTATGCCGCAACAGCCTGGTACCATAATGCCCTGGGCAGTGAACTGCAAAGTAAAGATCTGGATGAAATTCTTCCCGAAGTGGAAGCTTTTGCTATTGATGAATTTATACCTGCACTTGCTAAAGGTGGATTCTTAGAAGAGACAGAAAAAAGACGTATTGCAGAAAAAGTATCTGAATATTCGGGATTATCGGTACAATCTATTCTGGACCGGAATCTGCGAATCTCAACTTCATTTTTCTGGAAAGAGTTACTCAGAGATCAGGGTTTGACGGTTGGCCGACTCGATTCTCGTTACCGCGGAGTGGACCGTGAAAATGCGGGTGAGCGCTACGATTACGACCCTGCTTTAACGGCCTGGAATCATGCATTTACACCTGCAATCAACCACTATCTCCGGAGTGAACTTGGTTATGAAACCGATCTGCAGTACTGGACTTTTGGACCGGTTCACCCATGGAATCGTAGTGGAGATAACACCGGAGAAGATCTAAGATCAGCAATGGCTGAAAACCCATTTCTTCACACCTTGATACAATCTGGTTATTATGACGGTGGTACTAATTACTTCGATGCGAAATACACCATGTGGAATATGGATCCCAGTGGCAGATTAAAAGATCGCCTTTCATTTAAAGGCTACCGAAGTGGACATATGATGTACCTGCGCGCTGAAGACCTGGCTACTTCCAATGAAGACATCCGGGTATTCATAGAAAACTCCATTCCGGAAGAAGGAATGCCTGCAAGGTATTGATCCGGTTATAAACCTACCGTCATCGCGAGGAGAATTATAGTTTGAGCTAAACTATCTTGTTTCGATGAGGCGATCTCCTCGCAATGGCGCTTTTCTGGTTTATTTTATGGAGCTTTAAGAGTGTCTGGTTTAGCTGAAGAAGCTCCGAATATGCGAACTGCCCAATACACGAAGAAAGCCCGAATCTTACTCATACTGTCTTCTACACACATATCTCTGAGAAGTTCATCTGCATACTTTCTGTACTCATAATCCAAATATTTTTCTCTCATCAACTGGTACAATGCATCATGTACCAATGAGCCCGGCATAAAGTTTTTAGTGTCCAGGGTTGGGCCACTTGGACCATCCCAGGAGTACCCTTTTGAAATATAGAGTTTTCCGTTTGTATCCAGATACATAAAGTTGTTACCCAGCTTCTCATCGGGCTGAATTTCAAGTGTTCTGGAATAGGATTCGACCAAAGTATACTTATAGTGTCGTCGTTTTTTATATAAAATCATTTGTATTCCCCATGGTTGGTTTAGAACAAGAGTAGCTGAACCGGGGAGATGTTTCAAGAAAAGAATAGCAGATAAAAAAAATGCCTCACATAAATCTATGTGAGGCATTCAGATCTATTGAATCAGGACATCATTCGAGCAGATATACATCTACTGCGCTAAGTCCTTTGTCTGTTTCTTCAACAGCAAATTCAACTTCTTCACCGTCGTTGATATCCTCGTTAAACCCGAGGTTTTCGACGTTGTTTCGGTGAACAAAGACATCTTTTTCACCATTTTCAGGTTTAATGAAACCAAATCCTTTTTGGCCGTCAAACCATTTAATTTTACCGTATTCCATAATAAATAATAAGTGTTTTTTTCACAGGCACAGTGTACTATATGCTTCAATATGAGCATACTTCATTTCTAAAATCGGCTGTGAAGATTGTGTGTTAGTTATACAAACTATAGAAGGGAAATAAATACTGTACTAATAAATAAATACCGATGTTGCCTTTAATTTGTGTACCAAAGATCCCCTGAATATTTGCCAATACCAAACCCGATTTAAGTTTTTACACTTTATGAAGATTGAAGGGAGTGATATGGTAATGAAGTGATGTAGTGAGCGACTTATAGATTATGGAAATTAACTAATTTTGATGGATTGTAGTTCAGCTTCTGAATCGCAGGTTTATGAATCCGGGATTATCTTTAAAAATAGCCCACTTATCTACTTCATCACTCATAAATCTCATTTATCAAACCGGCCATTCGAACACCTGCTTTTACCAATCGTTCCTCTACAGTATCCCAGTTCTTGTAGGAGTATTCGTAGCTTAGTTCCTTGTCTTCCGGGAAATCATATACCTGTGGAAGCAAAGCTTGCGATTCATAAGCCCAGTCTCTGATAGAGGTACTTTGCCATTTTTTGATTTGCTGGTCTGAAGGGTGGTTTATAAAATCAGAAAGCTCTGTGAAGCTAAGTTGTTTGTCATCTATCATTTCACTATCCCACACACGATGCAGGTTCGAGTTGCTCCAGAACCACTGTAACCGGACATCATTTCCACCACGATCGGTTCCATTACCCACATGAAGTGGTTGATGCAAATCACCAACAAGGTGAACGAGTATCTTCAGATTTTCCTCTTCTTGTTTTTGGGTGAGATTGCCTTCCTTCAGCTCTTTAACCACCTTTTCCAACGCCCAAATGATATCACCACCTTCGGCTTTCTCTACCGTTTCATAGGTTTCGCCTTCAGGTATGGTTACATAATGCCATGGTGCCATAAAATCATAAGCATCGTCAGAGCGAACTTCATCCATCCAGACACTTACTTCGGCGAGTGATTGATTCCCTAACACTCTTTTTACTTCTGATGCAGCTTTATCCGTGAGGTATTGCTCTGCAACATGCCCGGTGGCACGGTGACCAATTTGTCCCCAGCGAAGAGCTTCATTAGCGGTTGAGGTAAATCCTAAAGCAAATATGGATAAAAGGGTAAGGAGCTTTTTCATTGAAGATGAGATTGGTTTAAAATTTTTATCAAAGATAACGTTGAGAATATTATGATTCAGTAAAATTTTTAGTAGTTAGTCAATTTCAGCTAGAAGATCCTGAATGTCTAAAGCTTTTGTAAACATATTTAACGAGCCATCTTCGTTTTTTGGCCATTCATTTTCAGGTCGGTCCCAATATAGTTCTACCCCATTCTGGTCGGGGTCATCCAAATATAGTGCTTCCGATACCCCATGATCCGATGCTCCCGATAATGGGTAATCAGCATCTATGAGCCGTTGTAAAATCTCAGCGAGATCTTTTCGGGTGGGATAGAGGATAGCCGTATGAAAAAGGCCCGTACTTTTTCGAGGGGCAGGAGGAGCATTTAAGCTCTGCCAGGTATTTAACCCAATGTGATGATGATAGCCTCCCGCAGAAATAAAAGCAGCCTGATCACCATAGGTAGTTATGAGCTCGAAGCCCAACAACCTGCAATAGAAATCCAGTGATTGATCCAAATCAGATACTTTCAGGTGAACGTGTCCAATTCGGGTTTGAGCAGGTACTTTATATTGATCAGGCATAGCACACTTAATTTTTAACTTTTTATTCCGATAATAAACTAAAGGCTCAACAAGATAGTAAGATCGTTAAAATCTTATCAGCAAAGGTTTTGAGAAGGTAAATTTACTATTTTAGGACAGGTTTCAGGGAATATTTATAAAAATAATGAAGGATAATCGGAAAACACTAACCAGTACGGATGTAGAACAGCTGTTCGAGGATGGCAGTATTATTGCTTTCAAATGTGCATCTACAAGCGAATACCCTGTTACTTTTGTAAGCGCTAATGTTGAAAAGATACTAGGTTTTTCGGCTGATTATTTTTTTACGAAAAGTGGTGCTTGGTCTGGTCGTATTCATCCTGACGATAAGGAGAAAGTGGCCGGCAGGTTCTTTCAAGTGCTTGAAAATGGGGGAACTGCAATCAATGAATACCGCTTTAAGAGAAAGGATGGCCGGCTCATATGGCTAAGAGATGAAATTAAACTGCAGTATAATGATTCGGGCAAACCCGAATCAATTTTGGGAACATCCTTTGAAATTACTGAACGAAAAAAATCCGAGCTGGAAGCCCAAAGAGAGACCGAGAAAGAATTAAGAAGCAGGCTTTCCTACCAACACGCACTGGCTGAATGTTCGAATTTATTAGTAGACGCCTCGGATATTAGCGTCTTTGAGGAAGTGCTTCAAATCCTGCAAAGAATAACAGAAACTGATCGGGTTTACTTCTTTACCAATAAAACTACTGAAGATGGCAACCTATTGGTAAGCCAAAAGTTTGAAGCCTGTGCCGAAGGTGTTGAGCCACAGATCAATAATCCGGAATTACAAGATATTCCCTACAAAGAATTTCCTTTTTTTCAACAAAGGCTTTCATCTAATCTTATTGTTAATCAGCCAAGTTCTGCGTTGCCCTCTCCAGAACGTGAATTGATGGAGATGCAAGGGATTTCATCTGTTTTACTGCTTCCTGTTTTTCAGGGGGATGATTGGTTTGGTTTCCTGGGTTTTGATTCTACGGGCGAAGTTCGTTCATGGGAGCATTATGAGTTACTGACACTCAAGACTTCCGTAGAAATCATTGGGAATTTCCTGAAGCGGCTTTCAATGAAAGAATCGCTTATTGAACAGAGAAACTTTACCCAGCAGATACTAGATAACCTACCTAGTATTGTTACAGTGGTTGATAAAAAAATGAACCTTCTGCTCTGGAATAAAACAGGTGAAAAACTGACTGGATACTCAGCCGAAGAACTTAAGCACATGTCAGCTTTTGACTTTACTCCCAAAGAGAATCATAAAGACCTTATTGAAGCCATGAAAAAAATTCTGGCCAATAAGTCTGCGGGGCAAGAAGTGAACTTGCAACATAAGAGGGGAAAGATAAGCCCCTATTTTTGGCGGGGTAGCACTATTATGATGGATGGGGAGGAAGTGTTTCTGATTATTGGGTTAAATATTGGTAAACAAAAAGAAATGGAGAGGGAACTGATTGAAGAAAAAAGATTTGTTGATGCTATTATTGACGGGCTGCCAGGTACATTTTTTATGCTGGATAAAGACCTGAATTTGTTGAGAGCGAATAAAAATCTTGCTCACGATTTAGGGTATTCTGTTGAAGAACTGCTAAACAGGAAAATGCTTGATCAATACTCCGAAAAGAATAAACAGCTTTTACATGGTAAGGTAGATGAACTTCTTAAACATGGTAAAGTAAGCTTAGAATCCAATCCTATAACAAAAGATGGGAAGACTTTAGCCCGTAATGTAAATGCAGTTTTGTTTGAAAGAGATGGTGAAACATTTATCATCGGTACTGGCCAGGATATTAGTGACCTAAAAAAGAGAGAAAATGAATTACGGGCTACGTTAAATGAAAAAGAAGTATTGCTGCAGGAAATTCATCACAGAGTAAAAAACAACCTTGCTGTGATTTCAGGTTTGCTGGAACTACAGGTTTATGAATATTCTGACCCGAAATTTCAGCGGTTGATTCAGGAAAGCCAGATGCGCATTCAAACCATGGCCATGATCCATGAGAAACTATATCAATCTCAAAACCTGAGTAAAATTTCTATACTTGAATACATAGACGACCTGATCGATCAGATTAAGAGTAGCATCAAGATTGGTAATACCGAGGTGAAAATACATACCGAAATTGAAGATATTGAACTAAATATAAATCAGGCTATTCCCTTTGCTTTGGCTCTTAATGAAATTATTTCCAATGCTCTTGAACATGCTTTTACCGGAAGAAAAAGTGGAGAATTAAGAGTAGAGCTTGAGGAGAAGAATGAAATTATCTATAGCAGAATAAAAGATAATGGGATTGGTTTTTCGGGTGAAGAAAACCTGGCAAGAAAGAACTCCTTGGGCATTACCCTAATAAAGGCACTGTTAAGCCAAATTGGTGCAGAATGGACGATAACGGGAAAGGGTGGTGTTACCTATCAAATTGAGTTCAGGAAAGACAAAGAGAAAGGCTCAAGCAGTACTTTGAGTGAATTGTAGTATTACAAATGTTTTCAACCAGGACAGGTTTTCATCAACATGTTCTGAGCAAGTTCCCGTAATAGAACAAGCCTATTTAAGCCACCTGCCAAAACCTTTAATGATACTCAGGCATATTTTTCAATGCACAGATTATCAGGAAATCCTGTGAAAAAATGGAATGCTCTACAATTATAATTAACTGATACTTAGGAAAATAAAGAGAAAGTTATCCACAAAAAATGTGAATAACTCTGTGGGAAAGTTGTGGGAAAATAGGTGATTTTTTTATTGACAATTGTTCGGGGTTTGTGCTAATTAACTAGTGAACAAAGTCACTGAAAGTACTACGGTATAATTGGTGGGAAGGTCGAAATTAAAGTCCGCGGCCTTGTTTCTTTAAGATTTCAAACCGAAAAATTATAGAAAAGTGTTCCGGGCGATTTTTTTATTTAGCCTATATGGAGTTTTTAAAACTTTGCACAAACGTCCGGTTACCTGTGATGTAAATATCTTTTCTGTCCTTAACCATTTCAGCTAAAAATTCGGCCGCCTCCTCGTAGTTGATATACAAGTCGGCAATGGTAATATTGTTGAAATAGTTGTCACCATATATTTCTACACCAGCACTTCTAACCACTACTTTCTCAATTTCATCGTAGGCTAATTTTTTGCTGATAATCCCATTTTGAAAAATCCCATCCCTGCTAAAAACAATATTAAACCTGTGGTAGGTGGGAAGCTGTAGTGCGATTACTACAATAGCCAGAGTGCAAACGGCAGACAAAATTACTTTAAAAGCAAAAGGCTCATTAGTTCCTACAACAAAAAGCTGAATTAACACATAGGTACAGATAAATATAGAGAGTGGTCCTATCGTGTATAATGAGAGGAGTAGCCATTTTTTTGGTCGTACAATAACCTCTTTCTTCATCATTGCTTTGCCCGATTATTTATAACCCATAACATTTAACTAGTAAATATATAATAAATAATTTTTTAATTGGCTATGGTAAAATCTTAATAAAGGAATTATGAGACCCGGAAAAGGCGAATTTATGATTTAATACAGTCTTTTTGTATCTCGCATTACGTGGTTACAACAATAGGTTATTTTTAGTAGATTGACTTGATTGAGCAAAGGGTTTTTAAAGTAACGTCAATGCTAATTAAACTCAGTATGATGAAGGGGACGCTAGTTCTATCGTATGTGGCTGTTTTCAGTTTTTTTCTGATTATACCCCAAGAATTTGTATCTGCCCGACAAAGCCAACCTCATGGAAAGGTTGAAGGGGTTGTGCTGTTGACTGCCAAGGAGACTTCTGTGAGTGTGGGAGGAAGATATGGGCGACCTTCACGATCAGCGGGCTCTACGGCATCAGTGACCGATTCTGTATTGATTTGGCTTGAAAGCTCATCTTCGTCATCGGGGAAAGCCTCGGAAACACCGGTTTTGCTCGACCAGAAAGATTTATCATTTAGTCCTTCCTTATTGCCTGTTCGTCAACATGGCTCTGTCAGAATTCGCAATTCCGATCCTGTATATCACAATGTATTTAGTCTTTCCCCAAAGAAAAGGTTTGATGTGGGACGCAGACCTAAAGGTCAGTATCTGGATGTAACGTTTGATCAACCTGGTGCGGTAGATGTTTTTTGTGATATTCATTCAAACATGCGTGCTACAATTTATGTAATGCCGCCAAGTGTGATAACATGGACCAAAGTAAAGAACGGGGATTCATTTTCTTTTGATCATATTGCTTCTGGAGATTACCAGCTTCGAGTTTATGCACTCGGTTATCAGGAGAAAGCTATTCCAGTCGAAATTATTTCAGAAGAAGCTATTGAAGTTGGAACTGTAACGCTTAATTTTTAAGCTATGAACAGCAGTCAATTCTTTAGTTTGAGATGGAAACTTCTGACAGGATTTGTAGCACTGGTTCTGACGACCGTTTTGATCCTTCTTTTCAGTTCCAGCCAGATTCTGGAATCGCGAATCAGACAGGATATTGACTCCAACTTTAGTGAAGCAGGCAGAGTATTCGAACGTATCCAGGATATCCGTTTCCGCCAGTTAAGGCAAACAGCCATTTTGTTAGCCGATATCCCAAGTTTAAAGGCCGCCATTTCTACCGGTGATACGGCTACTGTAAATCATGTACTCCGGGAAGATTTGCTGTATCTTTTGGATTTCGATCCTATTATTCCGGATTCACTTGTTCCAAGCGAATTCTATATGAATCCTGACTCAGCGGGATTACTGATTATTTGTGACCCGGAAGGAAGGCCGCTTGGGCAAATGTCATCAGCTCCTCTTCCAAGATATTCAATTGCAGACAGGGCTGGAATAGGCACGGCATTACAGGGAGAAATGCCAGTTCAAAGCTATATTTGGAAAGAAGGTCAGAGGTATTTCAATGTAATCACTATTCCGGTTTGGTCAGGAAATCAGTTGGGTGGAACTCTATCTTATGGATTTCCTATCAGGCAGCTTGAGACCGAACAACTTTCCAGAGATATGGGGCTCGAAGTACTATACTATGTTGATAATCAGCTTTTGGCGGGTTCTTTCGAAAGCATTTCATCTTCCAATAAAAACACACTTTCAAGGAATATACACGCTGCGACGTTTGAAGTACTTAAAAATGGACAGGCAACCTCAACCGAAGTGTCTCTGGGGTCTGAAAATTGGCTTATTTATATTGCGCCAATGTTTGAAACCACGGGCAGCATTAAGGGAATTGACGGGTATTATGCAGTGGCAAAGTCTCTGACAAGAGAGCTGATTCCTCTTCAAAACTTACAATTGTTGATATTTGGTATTGGGATATTTGCAATTGCAGGGGCTATTGCAATTAGTATCTGGATTACCAGCCGAATCACAAAACCAATTTATTTACTGTTAGATGGCGTCCGAAGGGTAGAGAAAGAAGATTTCAGTGAAGAAGTACCCATTACCAGCCGGGATGAAATCGGTGAGTTAACCCGTGCATTTAATGAATTGGTTGAAGGACTGCGCGAACGGCTTCTTATGCTGAAGTTTGTTTCGGAGGCCACACTTGATGCGATAAAGAAAAATATATCACGCATTGAGCCTGGAGGCGAACGAAGAGATATCACGGTTCTTTTTTCTGATATACGTGGTTTCACTGCATGGAGCGAAAACCATACTCCCGAGCAGGTCATTGATATGCTGAATAATTTATTGAGTTATCAGGCAGACCTCGTACATGATTTTGGGGGAGACGTAGACAAGTTTGTGGGTGATGAGCTGGTTGCTGTATTTCAGGGGGAAGACAAAGAGCAACAGGCCGTAAATGCAGCCGTTCAAATCCAGAAGAAATTGAAGTCTCTTTTGCAGAAAGAGGAAGAAGATTTAGCAGTTGGTATAGGCATTAACAGCGGTGAAGTGGTTATGGGAGCCATGGGGAGTGAGAATAGAATGGATTTTACAGTATTAGGTAGTACCGTTAATTTGGGAGCCCGCTTGTGTTCGGCAGCTAAACAACACCAGATCTTAATCTCAGAATCTGTTTTTCTGAACCTGGAACGCAAAGTGCCCATCAATGAACTTGAAACAATAAAAGTAAAAGGAATTGAGAAGCCAGTTCAAATTTATGAGATTGACTGGGATACCGAACGGATGACTTCCATTGCTGAAAGCCGGGGAGGTTTGTCATGAAAATCAAAACGATTTTTGTTTTTGTAATTTTTTTAGGAATTAATTTTCATTCCCTATCCGTAAAAGGGCAGGTTCAGATTGGTGGTCTTGCTGATTTCGAAATTCGGAAGGGAGGGAGCGATTCATCTCCTTACGTGAACCAAACTCCGAATGAAAATATATCCGTTTACACCCCTTATTTACGATTATTTATCAGCGGTAACATTTCAAGGAAATGGTTTGTTTCTGCTGCTTTACAGGCTGATTACTACGATGGAAAGCAGCTTAGTTCTCCTTTCTTTTCGGTGATGAATATCAACTACATGCCAGTTGATGAGTCCAACTTTACGATTACGGCTGGTCGCTTTGTAACACCCTATGGAGCCTATTCCAGCCGTGTACTTTCTTCTGATAATCCATTTGTTCACTTACCACTATCACATGCCTCAGGTCTTCCAATCAGTAAAACTCTGGGTACCTTAATTGATGGGGTGGATTATGGGGACGACATAACAGGCCTGACTATGGTTTATCAGCGTATGTATACTCAAGGAATTATGATAGGGAATAGGGTAGGAGATTCGGGTTGGCTCAGATATAATCTTGCAGCAACTCTGGCGGCTGCATCAAGCCATTTTGAATACGGGGAACATGCCACTCCAGCTTTTACCGGAAGGCTAGTTTTTCAACCTTTTGTATGGGGTAGATTAGGTCTTTCTCTGAGCCATGGTTCATATATGAAAAGAGACGAGATGAACGAAGTGCTGTCCGATGATGAACTTAAGAATTATACCCAAACGTTGTTTGGAACAGATGTAGAACTGTCTTATCACTACTTCACATTTTTGGCATCCTATAACTGGAGTAAATGGGAAGCCCCTTATTTTGATTCACTTGGCACCCCACTATTGTTTGTTTGGGAGGATGAAGTCCAGGTTCAGCACATAAGCTCAGAGTTAATAGCTGATTTTCCATTTCTGCCCGGAGCATATGCAGCAATAAGGCTGGAGCGTCTGATTTCAGGCGACCTCAAAAACAATCAGTCTGCATATAACTATGAGAAATGGACGTATGACCGGGAACGCATAGAATTCACAACGGGATTTAAGCTGGATCGAAATGTGATTCTGAAAGCTTCGTACCTTTATTCCACTAATGGCGGCACTGAATTGGATGACAATGTATTTGCACTACAATTGAGTGCTGGCTTTTAACTTAAGTCACCAGCTTACTCTTTAAAAATTGGCGGATGTTTTTTGTGATGATCGGTAGCATCCTGATAAGCTTTAGCTACAGAAAGGACGGCTGCTTCATCGAATAAATCACCCACAAAAGTGATGCTCGTCGGACGCATATCATCGGTAAACCCATTGGGTAATACCACGCTTGGATGTCCGGTTAAATTGGTTATCAGTAAATTTCCTCCACCAAAAGAAGGGGAGATATAGACATCCACCTGTTCCATCACGGAATCCATTTTCTGAATAAGCTGATACCTGGCCCGGTTGGCATTAATATATTCTATTGCCGGGATAAAGTGAGCAGCCCGGAAGGTGTTCGGCCACGCATTGGGTTCCTGCCACTGCATTGTGTCGTCCTGATTGGTTAATGTCAACTGATCGAAAGCAGCGGCGCCTTCAGCAGTAAGAATGATGCTAAGCGCGCCGGTTTCAAACTCGGGAAGCTCAATAGGAATGAGCTCAACGTCAAGATCTTTGAAAGTTTCCAATACCAGGCTGTCCCGTTCTTTATTCCAATAGTCTTGTTCAAAGGCAGATTTTATATATCCAATTTTTAGATTGGTGATATCCAGATCCGCATTGTAGTTAAACGGGAGGTCGATGATGGTTTGGTCTTTTCCATCCGGACCATAAATAGCATTAAAAACCAGTGCTGCGTCTTCCACACTTCTGGTAATCGGACCTATTTTATCCATACTCCAGCTTAAGGCCATAGCTCCGGTTCGGCTTACCCTTCCATATGTAGGCCGCAGTCCGGTTGTTCCATTACGGGTTGAAGGAGAAACAATAGAACCTAAAGTCTCAGTACCGATTGCAAAAGGGAAGAGTCCGGCTGCAGTACCTGAAGCCGACCCCGCAGAAGACCCACTTGATCCCTGCTCCAAATCCCATGGATTATTTGTCCGGCCTCCAAACCAAATATCTCCATAAGCAAGTGCGCCAAGGGTTGTTTTAGCTATCAAAACAGCACCAGCCTCATCCAGCTTCTGGATAACAGTTGCAGTTTCATCAATTACCTGATCCTTAAAAGGCATAGCCCCCCAGGTTGTTTTGTAACCTTCAACGGCCAGCAGGTCTTTTGCTCCGTATGGAATGCCGTGAAGTGGTCCGCGGTAAGTGCCTTGCTCAAGTTCCACATCCATCTGTTGGGCTTGCTGGAGAGCTCTTTCACGGGTTACAGTAACAATAGCTTCCAGCTCTTCGTCATGTTGTTCAATTCGGTCCAGAAAAAATTCAGTGAGTTCAACAGAGGAGATTTTTCGGTCTTTGATGAGTGAAGCCAATTCTTCAATGGTATAAAAAGCCAGATCCGATTTGTTTTCAGGAAGAGCTACATTTTCAGGCAGGTCCCAGGTTTGTGATCTTTGTTGAAAGTCAAAGCGTTTGCCTACAGGAATCGGATTAAAATTCAGGGAGGGCGGAACCGAATTATTCAATTTAAAATCCCGAATCGTTTGAAGATCTTCCCGGGTATCTTCAAGCGATTCAATCATAGTATCTCTTTCAGTCTGTGTGAACTCAAGTCCGATTACAGAAGCAGCATCCTGAATCATCGCTGAAGTTATCGGAGCATTTTTGTCTTGTATGAATGTGAATGCGAGTAAAAACCCAAGAAAAATGCCTCCTGAAAAAAGCATTACTTTATTCATGTTTTTCATGATATCCTTTCTGAATTGATTGATTTTAAAGCCGAGTATTCTCTGTTGGGATTATGAACAGAAACAGAGACTAAGTCAATGTTTGGTAGGGAATTGTCAGTTTTTTACAACATCAGTGTCAGGCCGATATTCTCATGAAACAGATCGACTTAGGGAATTCGGCATTTGATTTATAAAAAAATGTATTTAGTTTAGCGGCGAATTAATGATGGTCTCGGGTAGATGTTTTTATTTCATCACCCAGAGTTAAAAGGGAATCTCGTGAGAAACGAGAGCTGTTCCCGCAACTGTAATCCGAATTCGCCAGCCGGCGGATGAAGTGCAGCCTCACCTTTGCCACTGTTTCCTAAAAGAAACGGGAAGGCGCTGCAATCGGAGAAGCCAGGAGACCTGCCATCATTTAACCGATGCACCTCTTTCGGGTAAAAGGATGTGCAGCTCAAAAAACAATGCTTTTAGCTCTGAACTTTATCTCATTTTTATCACGCTGAAAACCAGCCGTGGCATTACTGTATTTACTTCAGATAAAAGTTTTTACCCGCCTAATTATATTTATAATCCAATAAACAAGATAAATGAAGTTTCTATACACTATACCTATCATTTTTTTACTGGCGGTTTATCAACCCGGCTATGCTCAGGTTGCTGATACCCTCGATTTGGGAGAAGTAGTGGTGACAGCATCAAAAACACCTACAACCGACCGGGAAACAACAAAGCCGGTTACTGTAATTGAACGGAAGGAAATTGAAAGGCATGCAGGCTTATCAATTTCAGAATTATTAAATCAACAAAATGGAATTACCATTAATGGCGCAGTATCAAGTCCTGGTAAAGACAAGTCAGTTTATCTTCGGGGAGCAACAACCCGATTTACGCTTATTCTTATTGATGGCTTCCCTGCTACCGATCCTTCCGGAGAAGGAGGAGCTTTTGACCTTCGGCTCTTGCCTCTTGAAAATGTAGAGCGCATTGAAATCGTAAAAGGCAGCATGAGTACATTATATGGATCAGATGCCATCGCCGGTGTTATTAATATTATTACACGAGATAGTGAAGAAGGAACTTTCAATATAAACGGAAAAGCGTCCTACGGTTCTTTTAATACCAACGAATGGGAGCTGGGTGCCAGCGGAAGATCAAATCTAATCGATTATTCGGTTAACCTGACACGAACACAAACAGACGGCATTTCTGAAGCGGAACCGCAGAGTGGCTCCAATTTCACAAAAGATGGGTTTCTGCGTAATGCAATCAATGCCCAGGTATCCGTCAAGCCGTTGGAGGGACTAACTGTCACACCATTTCTGAATTACTCCCAATATGATGGGGATTATGATGCAG
>NZ_JAVJQO010000001.1 GCF_040218225.1 Gracilimonas sp. | reverse complement strand
GCTTTTAGAAAGGTCTGTGGTTCTGGATTTTTACTTTCAGAACGCAGTGCTTCATGGAAACCGTTGTGCTTGTGGTGCACTTCCGCTATTTTAGTGCTATCTGCCAACTCTGGGCACACAAACCGATAGTTTGGCGTTACCCACCATAAGTGCAACTTGATGCTAACTGTACCAGAACATATTGAAGTACAACTTGTGAACTCCAAAGGAGAACCCTTCAAACAAGCAAAAATCGTAGTTGGTATTCGCACATTTGCAACTCGAAAGAACGATATCGAACTCTCGCCATTTGTGTCGAACGAATTAGGAATTGTGAACATTTCTAACGCTGATATTCAAGATCGAGCTGAAAACTTCATTTCCTATGGGATTATGGACTACAACTCTCTTGAATCCGCAGAACCAACCGTGGAACTCTTCATCTGGACGAAGGACAAGATTACAAAATACCTGAACTACTGGGAACCACTTCTAACAGCAGATCCAACTGAAAAACTCGCTGATTGGCAAATCGCGGTAATGAACAAAGAAATGCTCAAAATCCAGGAACGGGAACGTAGAGAGTTTGAACTCCTGAAGAACTCTTTTAATTCATCGAACATCACAAAAGAATCGAAAAGTCGGATGAACTGGAACGGAACGGAGAACACCATCCGAACAACTCTAACGGTGAAATAACAGGTGGGTAACATGCGTTGACGTTGCGCAACCCCTTTCAATGATAAAGTTTGACAGATGAAGCTCTAATATTACAATCGGATTTAGTCTTCTGATTATTTGGATTAATGAGGCTGGAGTGCCTTACCGGAGCGTATTATGGCGTTGAATAAGAGAATGAATTCTAAAGTACGGCTGTGAAGGGTCTGTCTAAGCTCCCTGACTGCTGACTGAGTTCTCTTTTGCTCGAATTTGAGGTACTTTTTCAGGTTGTAGGCGATGGCTGCCATGATGAACTGTTTATTGGCATTATGGATGCCCTTGGTATTCACTTTTCTTAAACCCATATACTGAGTAAGTACACCCAGCACGGGCTCTACCGTTGCTTGCCGTTTTCGTTTGTAGAATTGACCTTTGTTACTATTTACTCTTTCAATAGCTCGCTGATATTCTTTCATATGGTTTACCACCCTGAATCGCTTCTCTGTACCCTTGCCAATACAATCTTCCTTGAACGGACAGTCCCGGCAGTCGGCTCTTGTGGTAGCGTAACTACGCACTTCTCTATCCTTCTCAATGATGATCTTACGGAACCTGGCATATTTTCCGTTTTTACATTCGTAGTAATCTTCATTTTCATAATAGATAAAGTCATCGGGACCACCTTTAAAAGTACCATGAGGAGGTATATAGGCATTTAACCCTCTTTTCTCCATGTCTGCATAATTACTTCCACTGCTATATCCGGCATCAGCCAGTACATTTTCCATTTTGAGGCCAAGCTTTCTCAATCTTCGGTCTAGTGGATCTATGATACCAATCAGGCTTCTGCTATCATGCTTGTCAGCAAAATCAGCACTCATTGAGGTGATCACGTGATGAGCTGTATCCACAGCTAACTGAGCGTGAAAGTTGAGCTTTCGTGCTTTCCCTGGTTTAACGCTGATCCTGGCGTCTGGGTCTGTAGGGCTATAATGTGTCTTGTTTGAGGTGTATTTAGCCTCTTTTCTATTTGCACCGGGTCGGTTATCCTGCTTGCTGCTCCAGTTTTCATTACGCTTTTTAATCTCATTCAATTCCTTATCTGAAGCACTGAGTGTTTGCTGTTCTTTAGACGCTTTGTTTTCCTTAGGCTTCTTGTCTACAGTGCTCATGGCTCTGACTTTCCTGAGATGTTCGTCCAGCTCATCTTCGGGCACCTTTAGCTCCAGACTCTCCATACTGGCATTTGCTTTGATAGGAGCTGAGTCTATGGCCTGGCTTTTACCAGATACCATCCCCTTCTCAACACACATTTGTAAAACCCGCTCAAACAATGACTCAAAAAGTTGATCCGGAAATAGATTCCTGGTGCGACTTATTGTTGAGTGCCAGGGTAATTCATCATCAATGTCGTGATCAATAAAGTAAAGAATATCCAGACGCATAGAGGCATGGTTGATCAGTTGACGATCCGAGATAATATTCTCCAAATAACCAACCAGACATAACCTGTAAAATACGCTGGGATCAACACTTTTTTGGCCACACTTACCGTAGTAAGGTTTAGTCTCCTTGTATAAAAAATTAAGATCTAAAACAGATTTGAGCCTTTTGTAAAAGTTGTCTTCCGGAATCCTGGCAGCCAGGTTAAAAGAGTTGAAGAGCCTTGGTGTATATTGTTTATGTCCCTGCATATATAAATATAACACATAGCTCATTAATTATCAATACTTTTTTAATGAACTTGAGTTGTGCAACAGACACAA